>DCTO01000012.1 GCA_002329285.1 Ruminococcaceae bacterium UBA1438 | reverse complement strand
ATTCCGCTTAAATATATGCACACCCCTGTTGAAGTGATTGATTTAAAGGATGTTGAAAGCGTGGCGGATGTTATCGCTGCTTATATTACAGAAAAGGCGGGTGTTATCAATGCTTAAAGAATTATGCCTTTTAAACGGAACTTCCGGCAGAGAAACGGCTGTCCGTGATTATATAATCAAAGAAATAAAAGATTATTGTGAATACAGTGTTGATTCACTCGGCTCTGTGATTGCTTATAAAAAGGGTGCAATAGAGCCTGCAAATAAGCTTATGCTTTGCGCTCATATGGATGAGGTTGGCTTTATCGTTAACTATGTTACCGATGAAGGCTATTTTAAAATCAGCCCGGTTGGCGGAATAGATCCAAGGGTTGTTATAGGAAAACGGGTTAACGTCAACGGTGCAATCGGCGTTGTTGGCTCAAAGGCCGTTCATCTGCTTTCAGCTGATGAAAAGAAAAAAGCGCCAAGCTTTGAAATGCTTTATGTTGATATCGGTGCCGTCAATAAAGAAGAAGCCGAAAAACTCGTTTCGCTCGGCGATCCGGTTTATTTTGAATCAGAATATATTGAGTTTGGAAACGGTTATGTTAAATCAAAAGCGCTTGATGACAGAATTGGCTGCATGATGCTAATTAAATTGATTAAAAGCGATTTGAAATACAGCGCTTATTTCTGCTTTAACGTTCAGGAGGAGGTTGGGCTTCGCGGCGCTGCCTGCACGGCTTTTTCAGTTAATCCTGACGTATCTATAATTCTGGAAGCAACAACCGCTGCAGATCTTGACGGCGTTTCAGGCGCTGACCGTTGCTGTGTTCTCGGAAACGGTCCGGTTATTTCATATATGGATAATCGCACTATTTATGATAAAGCACTTTATGAAAAAGCTATGTTGTGCGCTGACAAAAACGGGATAAAAGCGCAAACAAAAACCAGAATTGCCGGCGGAAATGATGCCGGCTCTGTTCAGACAAGCGGCAATGGTTGCAGAGTTTTGGCAATTTCATTGCCTTGCAGGTATATACATTCCGGTAGCAGCGTTGTTAAAATGAGTGATATTGAAGAAACAGAGAAGCTGTTAAAAGCATTTTTGGATAGTATTTATGATTGAGCAAATCAGTGAATTTTCAGAATTATCAGAATATTGGATTCTTGATATTTTTTCAATAAGAATTCTTTCACTTGCAAAGGCTTATGGCTTTAAATATCCGTTTGCTATGTTTTTCAGGCAAATTGATGATGATGGCAATACGCTCGCGATTATTTCTGCTCTTGATTGGGATTTAACTCTATCTTATTGCGAACGTGCAGATTATGATGAGCTGGGTGATTTTTTATCGTTTTTTGGCTTCTCAAGCCTTCTTTGCCCCGACGATTTCAAGTTTGAGAGGGAATATTCAAGCGGAGTAATTATGAAAACCTCAAAGAAAATTGAAATTCCATGCGATTATCGCGTTATTGACGAATATCCGCATCTTTTTGATTTGTTTAATTTTATTGATTATTCCGGAATTGATTTTGATGCCTGGTATGTTGATATAAGCCACAGAATCAGGCATAACGCTGCAAAGGCATATGCATTTAGTATTGATGATGAGATCATTTCATCTGCAATTTTTTCTTCAATATATAATGACGATGCAATTATAACTGCGGTTCAGACAAAGCCTGAATACAGAAATAAAGGATATGCTTCCGCACTTGTTTCAGCAATGTGCTGCGATGTTAGAGGTAAAGTATATTTAATGCGTGAGAATAACAAGAATGAAAGCTATTATAAAAAGCTCGGTTTTGAAAACTGCGGAAAATGGAGAATGTATAAATGAACAGCTTTTTCAAATTTGATAAAAGAATAGAAACTGCTTCCGAGAAAGCGCTTGAAATTGCCGAAACACAGTTTGGCAGGATTGACGAAGTAACCGAATATAATCAGCAAAAGGTTATTTCAGCATTTATTAATAATGGCGTTTCAGAAAGCCATTTCGTTTCAACAACTGGCTATGGATATGGAGACAGGGGCAGGGAAACGCTTGATAAAATCTGGGCAGAGGTTTTCGGAGCGGAGGATGCGCTTGTCCGCCATAATTTTACCTGCGGAACTCACACCCTTGCAACTGCTCTTTTCGGAGTGCTTCGCCCCGGTGATAAGATGCTCTCTGTTACAGGCACTCCGTATGATACTATTCATAACGTTATCGGCATAACGGGCTCTGAAATGGGTTCATTAAAGGATTTCGGGATTGTTTATGATGAAGTCCCACTCAAGGATGAAAGGCTTGATTATGAAGCCATTAAGGCTGCAATTGATGATTCCGTAACTATGGTTTATATTCAGCGAAGCCGAGGATATGAGCTTAGACCAAGCCTTTTAATTAGCGAGATTGAAAGGGTTGTTAAGATTGCCAAGGGAAAGAATCCCAATGTTATAGTTATGGTTGATAATTGCTATGGTGAGTTTGTTGAAAAGCTTGAGCCAACCAACGTTGGTGCAGATTTAATTGCCGGCTCACTTATTAAGAATGCCGGTGGAGGAATTGCAACAACCGGCGGATATATTGCCGGCAGGCACGATCTTGTTGAGAAATGCGCGTATCGCTTAACAACACCCGGACTCGGTAAAGAGGTTGGCGCAACTCTCGGAATGAATAGGGAACTGTATATGGGTCTGTTTTATGCTCCGCACACAGTGGGTGAAGCGCTTAAAAGCGCAGTATATATTTCTGCTCTTTTTTGTGGTTTTGGTTATAAAACAACCCCCGCATATGATGCTGAAAGGGGAGATATTGTTCAGTCTCTCGGACTTGAAAATCCGGAAAGTCTTGTTGCCTTTTGCCAGGGTATTCAGAGCGGCAGTCCGATTGACAGCTTTGTTTCTCCCGAGCCCTGGGACATGCCGGGATATGACAGCAAGGTTGTTATGGCTGCCGGTGCGTTCACAATGGGCTCATCAATTGAACTTTCTGCCGATGCTCCTATCAGAAGGCCTTATTATGCCTGGATACAGGGCGGATTAACCTTTCACAGCGCAAAGCTTTGCGCAATGCTTGCCGCACAAAAAATGCTTGACAGGGGGCTTTTAAATGTATAATTTCACAGGTATTAAGCCGGAAACAATCGAGCTTTTGGCACTTAATCGCTTTAATGATTCAAAAGCATTTTATGAAGAGCATAAGGAAGAGCTTAAACAGGGAGCAACCGTTCCAATGAGGCAGCTTATTTTGGATCTTTCCGATTTGTGCTGCGATCTTGACCCGCTTATGGATACAAACCCAACTTATCTCGTATCAAGAATAAGGCATGATACAAGGCGAACAAAAAGCAAAATGCTTTACAGAGAAAACCTTTGGTTTATGTTAAGGAGAAATAAATTTGCTTATCCTTTTGCTCCTTTTTATTGGTTTGAATTTACAGGCGAAGGCTATTCTTACGGCCTGGCGATGTGGATGGCGAAGCCTGCGCAGTTTGATTTTGTTAGGAAATTGATTTTAAAAGAGCCTGAAAGATGGCTTGACGCTGTTGCGGCAACCGAGCAGGCCGGATTAACCTATGGATTTAGAGATTATTATAAAAAGGACAAGGTTTCCGATGCTCCGCAAGAGCTTAAAAAATATCTAAATGCTAAAAATATGGAATTTGTTCGTCGTTGCCCTGATATCAGCAGGCTTGATTCAACTGATCTTGTTGATGAATTAAGATATATGATTTCGGTTTCATCTCCGATGTATGAATTTTTAATTGAGGCTTATGATAACGCCTTTAACGAGGGATTAATTGATGCAGATGCTTACAGAAGATAATTTTGTTAAATTAAAAAGCGGCACCGATATTCGAGGTGTCGCAATTGATACTGATATTGAAAAAACAGAATTAACAGATGATGTCGTTTATAATATATGCGTTGCATTTTGTGAATGGTATTACAAGAAATTTGAAAAAAAGCTTGGCGTAATTACAATCGGCCATGACTCAAGAATTTCCGCAAACAGAATTTCAGATTCTGCAAAAGCTGCGTTTGCAACCTCTGGATGCAGAGTTTATGATTTCGGGCTTGCGTCAACTCCCGCAATGTTTATGAGCACGGTGCTTGCTTTTGATAATGGAGTCAAAGCGGATGCTTCTCTTGAAATTACCGCCTCTCATCATCCGTATCAAAGAAACGGTCTTAAGTTTTTTACACCAACCGGCGGGCTTGAGGGCAAAGATGTTAAGGAAATACTTAAGCTTGCAGCTAATGTTAAAAAAATAATTGATAAAGCTGTTGAGATTCCGGGTAAGCCATATTCCTTTATGGAAGATTATTCAAAACATTTGCGCAATATCATTATATCTGAAACAAATAGCGGCGATAAGCCGCTTTCCGGGCTTAAAATATCTGTTGATGCCGGAAATGGCGCAGGCGGATTTTATGCAAAAAAAGTGCTTGCTCCTCTTGGCGCGGATATCAGCGGAAGCCAGTTTTTAGAGCCTGATGGCATGTTTCCTAATCATATTCCAAATCCGGAGAATAAGGATGCAATAAAAGCTGCCTGCGATATGGTTATTAATTCAAAATCAGATCTTGGCCTTATTTTTGACACGGATGTTGACCGCGTTGCCTGTGTTTCATCTGATGGCAAGGAGATTAACAGAAACCGCCTCGTTGCCTTGGCTTCGGTAATTGCGCTTGAGAATAATCCCGGAGGCGTTATCGCTACAGACAGCTTAACCTCTGACGGACTTCGTGATTTTATTGAAAAAACGCTTGGCGGCAAGCAGCTTCGTTTCAAAAGAGGCTATAAAAATGTTATTGATAAATCTGTTGAACTGAATTCGAATGCCGTTAATTCACCGCTTGCAATAGAAACAAGCGGGCATGCAGCATTAAAAGAAAATTATTTTCTTGATGATGGTGCTTATCTTGCAACCAAAATAGTTTGTCTGCTTGCAAAACTGAAAAAGCAGGGCAGAGATATTAACGAGCTTATAGCAGATTTGAAAGAGCCTGCCGAAAGCCTTGAGGTCAGAATGCCGATTATGCTTGATGATTTCAGGGATTATGGCGAAAAGGTTATTGCCGAATTAACCGAATATGCAAATTGCCGCGATGGCTTTGAGCTTGAAAAAGAGAATTATGAGGGTGTAAGAATTAATTTTGATGGCGGATGGTTTTTGCTTCGTCTTTCCGTTCACGATCCGATTCTTCCGCTTAATATTGAAAATGATAATTACGGAATCTGCAAGAAGGTTTTGTTTGAGTTAAAGAATTTCTTCTCACGCTTTGATAAGCTTGATTTATCCGGATTTGATAAGGTGCTTTAATGTTGAAATTTATTTTTGGCCGCTCCGGCTACGGTAAAACAGAATATTGCTTTTCCGAAATCAAACGGCTTGTTGATTCGGGAAAGAAAGATATTATGCTGCTCACTCCTGAGCAGTTTAATTTCACTGCGGAAAAAAAGCTTTTAACAATGCTTGGCGAAAGTAAAATCAATTATGTAGAAAATTTAAGCTTTTCGCGCCTTTCAAATCTGGTTTCAAAAAAATTCGGCGGCGATAATTTTCCCGTGCTTTCAAAAGGCGCAAAAGCCGTTTTGATGAAAAAAGCAATTTCTTCTGTTTCTGATGATTTAATTGTTTTCACAAGTAAAACAGAATATTCCTCATTCATTAATTCGGTAATTAAAATTTATGATGAAATGAAATCTTGTAATATTTCATCTGAAGAGCTGCTTGAGGGATGCGGCAAAGCGGATAGGGAAGTCCTCTCAGGTAAGCTTCATGATCTGGGATTGATTTTTGAAGCATATGAAAGCCTGATAAACGGCAAGTATTATGATTCATCCGATGATCTTTCGCGTCTCTATGATAAGCTTATTAAGAGCGATTACATAAATGGCAAATATGTTTTTATTGACGGCTTTAACGGCTTTGTTGCAAATGAGATTAAGCTTCTTGAGCTGATAATAAGCAAGGCAGAATCTGTTTGCATAACGCTTTGCACTGATTCATATTTTGCAAAAGAAAAATATAATCTCTTTTCTTATGTTAATCAAACTGCCGCAACTTTAAGCAAAATTGCCCAAAAATGCGGCGAGAAAACGGAATTTGTTATTCTTGACAAAAACCGCAGAACAAACAGTGAAAGCCTTGCTTTTTGTGAGAAAAACTTCTTTAATAACCATCCGGAAATTTACCCGAAATCCGCTGAAAACATAAGAATTTATAAGGGAAAAGATATTTCGGATGAGTGTGAATATATTTCACTTATGATTAAAAAACACCTGCGTGCAGGAGTTAAAGCAAGGGATGTTGCTGTTATCTGCCGTGATATAGATAAATATTCCGGCGAGCTTTCATATGCTTTCAAAAAATTTGAAATTCCGTTTTTTGATGATGAAAGACAGGCAATTAAAATGCAGCCGCTAATGGTTTTTGTTAATTATCTTCTGCGCTGCATTATTTATTCATTTCGCTCAGAGGATGTTTTGAGTCTTGCAAAAACCGGGCTTACAGAGCTTTCTGATGAGGATATTAACGCGCTTGAAAATTATATTTATCTTTGGAATATAAGCGGCATAAGAAAGTGGGAAAAGGAATTCACGGCTTCATCAAAAGGCTTTGTTTCCGAAATTAGCAAAAATGATGAGAAAGAAATACAAAGAGTTGAAGCCGCAAGAAAATATCTTTTCTCAAAGATATCTTATTTTAGAAAGACTGTTAAGGATGCGGGCGCATCTGAAATCAGCGAAGCAATTTATAACACCTTGATGGCATTTAAGGCGAATTCGAATTTGAAATCGCTTGCTTTTTCGCTTTCTGAGCTCGGCAAAACCGCACTGGCTGATGAGCAGGAAAGAATTTGGGATCTGCTTATGCAGATGCTTAATGATCTGGCGGTTGTGCTCGGAAATGAGAAAATATCGATTAATGATTATTATGAGCTTTTCAATTTAATGCTTATCAACGAGGATCTCGGAGTTTTGCCGCAGGGGCTTGACAATGTTCAGTTTGGCCAGGCAGACAGAATCAGAGCCGATAATCCAAAGGTTGTTTTCATCCTTGGCGCTAATGAGGGAGAATTTCCGCGCTCGATTTCCGGTGGCGGTATTCTTTCCGAAACAGACAGGGTTGTTTTAAGTAATAATGATTTTAATCTTTATTCCTTTGGTGAAACTCTCAGCTTTCAGGAGCGTTATTTTGCCTATATGGCAGTCAGTGTTGCATCAGAGGCGCTTTATATAACCTATGTCGGCGATGATAAAACCTCTGCACAGTCTGCATTAGTAAATTCCGTTAAAAGCATTTTTCCGAACATTAAGGAAATGGTTTATTCTGATATTCCAGAGCTTGATCTTATTGAAAGCAGTTCGTCTGCATTTGAGTTGATGGCAGAGCGTTTTGCTGATAACACAGAGTTTTCCCGGTCATTAAAGCATTATTTTGAAAATGACGGAAGATATAATGCAGTAAGGCTGCTTTCGGATAATGCCGATGTCAGAATTAATAATAAGCAAACGGCAACAAACCTGTTTTCAAAGGATATGTATATATCCGCATCAAAGGTTGAGGATTATTTCAATTGCGCATTTCGCTATTTCTGCAAATTCGGACTTGGCGCTAAACCGAGAGAAAAGGCGCAGATGAATGCAATGGAAACCGGCACGGTTATTCATTATGTTCTTGAAATGATAATAAAAGAAATCGGCTCTGCTGCACTTTCCGCAAAAAGCGATGTTGAAATTAAGATACTTGTTGATAAATACCTTAACCAATATTACAACACGCAGATGGGCAGCATTCAAGATTTTTCAAGCCGTTTTAAATATCAGTTTATGCGCCTTTCAAAAATGCTTTACAGCGTTGTTTTTCGTTTGCGCGATGAATTTTCTCAAAGCCTTTTTGAAGCGAAGGCGTTTGAGCTTAAAATCGATAAGGATGGAGAGGTTAAGCCACAGGTTATTAAGCTTGATGAAGGCTCCGTGCAGATCAGAGGGTCTATTGACAGGTTTGACGTTTATGAAAAAAGCGGGGAAAAATATATTCGCGTTATTGATTATAAATCGGGCACAAAAACCTTCAATCTTGCGGATGTGCTTTATGGCTTGAATCTTCAGATGTTTATATATCTTTTCAATCTCTGCGGTGATGAAACAAGCGAATTCAGCGGAATTCCGGCGGGCGTTCTTTATATGCATGCATCAAGAAATGTTTATAACCTCCCCCGAATCAAAGCTGATGCGGAGCTTGCAAAAAACGATAATAAAGAATATAAGATGAAGGGCATTGTGCTGTACGATAAGAATCACGACATACTTGAAGCAATGGAAAAGGATCTTGAGGGCAAGTATATTCCCGTTTACGTTACTTCCAAGAAGGATCTTAAAGGTTGCTTTGCATCATATGAGGAGCTTGGCAGAATACACCGCAAGATTACGTCTCTCCTTGAAACTATGGGAAATAATCTTCATAATGGCATTATAAATCAAAATCCGATTAACGGCTCTCATCATGATAAAACCTGTGAATTCTGTGATTATTCCGATGTTTGTGCCGCAAGGCGCATCATTCAAAGCAGAGAAATGGAATCATATAAGGATGAAGAGGTTCTTGAAATACTGAAAGGGGATGCGGAATGATAGTTTTATCTGAAGATCAGCAAAACGCTGTTTATGCAAGAAACAGAAATCTTATCGTTTCTGCTGCTGCCGGTTCCGGTAAAACCGCGGTTCTTGTTCAGCGTGTCATCAAGTTAATCACTGATGAATCTACCCCTGTTGATGTTGACGGGCTGCTGATTGTAACCTTCACCAATCCTGCTGCTGCCGAGATGAAATCAAGAATTTCTGCTGCGCTTTCCGATTTATTGAAGATTCGCCCTAACGATGTCAATATTCTTCGCCAGATGACTCTTTTGCAAAATGCAAATATTTCAACTATCGATTCCTTTTGCTTGAATCTTGTTAAAGAGAATGCTTTCAAGCTCGGAATTAATCAGGATTTTTCGATTCTTGATGAAGCACAAGCGCAAATAATTGCTGACACAGCTTTAAACACTGTTCTTGACAAATGCTTTGAAAATAAAAGCCCTGCATTTATTTCGCTTGTTGAAACTCTTTCATCGCCAAAGGATGATAAAGCGCTGTTTGAATCAATAAAAAAACTTCATAGTTACATCTATGCTCAACCGTTTCCGTTTAAATGGCTTTCTGATATGACGGAGCTTTATAATCCGTCTGTTAATCTTTCAGAAACCGCCTGGCATGATTATCTTCTTGATTATGTAAAAGACGGATTATCCTGCGCATCTGAATTGCTTAATGCTTCTTTTGCTGTTCTTGACTCGGAAGACGAAGCATATGAAAAGTATTATGAAACATTAAGCGAGGACAGGCAGCTTATAGATTCCCTTCGTAAATCCGTTAATAAGGGTTGGAACTCTGCGTTAAATGCCTTTGGCAATATAAGCTTTGTTAGGCAAAAAACAGTCAGAGGATATTCGCCTTCCTATAAGGAAGAGATTTCTTCAAGGCGAAATCTTTATAAAGAGCTTGTTGCGGGCCTTTCGGATGTTTTTTGCGCAACCGAGGAGGATTTCAGAAAAGATAACGAAAAGCTTTATCCGGTGCTGAAGGCCCTTTATGATGTTCTGTTTAGCTATGATTGTGAATACAGAAAGCTTAAAGAGGAGCAGAACTTATTTACTTTTTCTGATATCGAGCATTTTGCACTTGATCTTCTGGTTGAATTTGATAAAAATAATGAACCTGTAAAATCTGCGCTTGCAAAGGATCTTGAAAACAGCTTTTATGAAATTCTTGTTGATGAATATCAAGACACTAATGAAGCGCAGGATATGCTTTTTGAGTTGTTGTCAAACGGTAAAAATCGCTTTATGGTTGGCGATGTTAAGCAAAGCATTTATCGTTTTCGCCTTGCAATGCCTTTTATTTTTAATGGAAAAAAAGATTCATTCCCGCATTATAATAAGGATGATAATTCTGATTCTTCAAAAATAATTCTTGATAAGAATTATCGCTCAAGAAAGGGCATTTGTGATTTCACCAACTTCGTTTTTTCAACCTTTATGAGTGAAAAAACAGGCGAGCTGAATTATAATGCCGAGGAATACCTTAATTATCAGGCAAAATATCCTGAAACATCAGTCCCGAGCGCTCAGATTAAAATTCTTACCGAAACCAAAAGCAGTGAAATGGATAAAAATGAGGCTGCTTACATCGCTTCCGTTATCCTTGAAAAAATTAATAATCATGAGCAAATTTATGATAACGGCGTTTTGAGAGACGTTAGCTTTGGCGATTTTGCAATTCTGCTTCGTTCAACAAGAACTCATATCGCGCAATATAATGAGGTTTTAACAGAGCGCGGCATTCCCGTTGTCTGTGATAATTCCACCAATCTTTTTGATAATAATGAAATCAAAATGCTGATTTCTTATTTAAGAGTTATTGATAATCCCAGGCAGGATATTCCTTTGCTTGCTGTTATGCTTTCTCCGCTTTACGGTTTCACCCCTGATGAGTTTGCCGAAATAAGGCTCGAAGCGCAGAAGCGCGGAAGTCTTTATTCCTGCGTTATTCTTTCCGAATCGCAAAGGGTTAAGGCTTTTCTTGAAGAATTAAAGCAGCTTCGCAGGCTTGTCGTAACCATGTCTGTTTCATCCTTCATAAGATACATTTGCGAATATAAAAGCATTTATGCTTTTGCTAATGCACTCGGCAACGGGGAGCAGCGCTGCAGAAATATAGGTAAGCTTATTGAACTTGCAGAAAGATTTGATTCATCTGAAAGCATTGGGTTAACTGCATTTATGCGCCTTATTGATAAGCTTATTGACGGGGATAAAACCGTTGAAAGCGCATCGGTTAATTCAGCCTCTGAAAATGCAGTAACAATTATGAGCATACATCACTCCAAAGGCCTTGAATTTCCGATTGTTATCCTTGCCGGAACTGAGAGGAAATACAATTATGAAGATCTGAAAAATAAGCTTTTGCTCAATCATAAGCTCGGAATCGGCATTAAATTACATAACGAGGAGCTTTTATATCAGACCGAAACGATACCATTTACCGCGCTGAAAACCGTTAATAAAGCGGCTTCAATGAGTGAAAATCTCAGGGTTCTCTATGTCGCGATAACAAGAGCAAAAGAGCAGTTTATCTCTTTTATAACTGTTGATAACCTTGAAAACAAAATCAACAAGCTTGCTCCTAAAATCGCTGAGGGAAAGATAAATCCAATTCTTTGCCGTGGAATTTCTTCAGACGGCGATTTGCTTTTGCTTTCTGCTTTGATTCACAAGGATGGAGTCAAGCTTCGTGAATTATCGGATATTAATATTACAACAGTCAATGCTGATTTTAATATGCCTGTTGAAATAATTAATTCCGTTGATGAATTAAAAGAATCAGAGCCTGTAGCAGAGGCGCATTATTCGCAAAAGCTTGTTGATGAGATTAAAGAACGGCTTTCATTCTCTTATTCTCGTGCTGATTTAGCTTCGATTTCTGCTAAGCAAAATGCTTCTGATCTTGATGAAAGCATCAAAAATCCCGATTTCTTTGCAACATCAAAGCCCGCATTTATGAACAAAAGCGGCCTCAGTCCGAGCGAGAGAGGAACTGCTATGCATTCATTCATGCAGTTTTGCAGTTATAATTCTGCCAAATCTGATCTTGAAGCTGAAATTGCAAGGCTTGCACTGGAGGGATTTTTAACTAAAGAGCAAGCAGAATCCCTCAATAGAAATGCACTTGATGCCTTTTTCTGCAGCCCGCTTGCTGAAAGAATGTTTAACTCCGATGCTATTTATAAGGAAATAAAGGTTTCAAGCTTTGTTGATTCCGGCAACAGCTCTGCTGATGAAAACGACAAGGTGCTGATCCAGGGAATTGCAGATTGCGTTTTTGAAGAAAATGGCGAGCTTGTGCTTGTTGATTATAAGACTGACAGGGTTTCCGATGAAACAGAGCTTTTGAATATGTATAAAAACCAGATTGCGTTTTATAAGTCCGCAGTTTCAAAGGTTCTTCAGAAACCGGTTAAAGAAGCGATGCTTTATTCATTCCATCTGTCTAAGCCGTGTTGCTATAATTAATTTAAAAAAATACTTGCAATTTGTTTTTTCTTGTGNNCAGATTGCTTTCTATAAGCAGGCGGTTTCAAAGGTGCTTCGTAAGCCTGTAAAAGATGCTATGCTTTATTCCTTCTGCCTTTCCAAGCCTTGCGCTTACAGATAATTTAAAAAAATGCTTGCAATTTGTTATTTCTTATGTTATAATGCGTTCGTTACTAAGTAGGGCTGGCCGCTACCAGTCCGCAAGACTAAGTGAGGTGAAAGTTATGAAAGACGGAATTCATCCTAATTATGACACATGTATTGTAAGATGTGCATGCNNCGGCAAGCAGAAGCTTGTTGATACGGGCGGACGTGTTGACAGATTCAACAAGAGATATGCTCGTAAAGACTAATTTGTTTCAGAAAAAGGGAGCAATTTTGCTCCCTTATTTATTTTTGTGATTCCGGGAGGTATTAGTTCGATTTTATATTTAAATCGGCGTAATGCCTCTTTTTTATTGGAGAATATTGTTATGGGATATTATAAGCGAATTATTAAAGGTGAAAACAGCCCGAAAAAGTGGGAGCTTTGCCTTTGGTGGGCTTGCAGGCTTGTTTTGATTAGCGCGCTTATTCACGCTTTGTTTATCAGCAAAGCTGATGACAGAAAGCTGATGGCTCTTCAGGTTGTCGGCAACTTAATAGGCATGTTTGCCTGGGAAATTCTTATGTTGTTTCCCTCAAATAATCTCGTAAGAAATCTTCCCGCTTATATTCAGGATGTCAGCTCAATCGGCTTACTCACGGCAAGCTTCGGGGGTGCTTATCTTAATTTATATTACAGCATGCCGGTGCTTGATATTGTTATGCACACAGTTGGCGGAGTGCTTTGCACAATCCTTGGTTATGAGATTTTTTGCGCAATGCAGATCAGGGATAAAACCGTTAACTCGGTTGCAATTATTGCTTTTGCCGCATTTTGTTTTTTCTTTGTTGCTGGCAATGTTTGGGAGCTTTTTGAATTCATTGCCGATCAGCTTAATCCCTCAATAGGTGATGCGCAGCATTGGTCACTTCAGCTTGCAATCGAGGCAGATTTAAAGGATGGCATCGGTATGCCGAATTTTATTGATGCAAGAGACGATATGCGTTACGCTATTATTGATACGATGGAGGATATGATCTGCAACACTGTTGGCGGTTTTGCCGGGTGGATTATTCTGAAAGTTTTCCCATATCATCACAAGGGTAATAATGATTTGAATAAACGCTTTACCAAAGAAGTTGCAAATATTTAATCAGGTGTGTTATGCAGGATTATAAAACTGTTGAAAAAGAAAGCAGCGATGAATTTATTGAAAAGAAATCCCGTTTTATCGGATATGTTAAGCCTGTAAAAACGCAGGAGGAAGCGGTTGATTTTATTAATACAATAAAATCAAAGCACTGGGATGCAAAGCATAATGTTTATGCTTATGTTCTTAAAGATAATAATATTCAGCGCTACAGTGACGACGGCGAGCCCTCCGGCACAGCAGGCGTTCCCGTGCTTGATGTTATTCTTAAATCAGAGGTTGTTGACGTCTGCGTGGTTGTAACCAGGTATTTCGGCGGAACTCTGCTTGGAGCGGGAGGCTTGGTCAGAGCTTATTCTCACGGTTCCAAAATTGCTCTTGATGCAGGAAATATCATCACTATGGGGCTTTGTAGCGTTTTATCTTGTCAGGTTGATTATTCCTTTTATGAAAGGCTTACAGGGCTTCTTGATGATTTCGGCGCCAATCTTGAGCACGTTGAATATGCAGAAAGTGTTAATGTATCCTTTTCTGTCAGCAAAGGAAAGGTTAGCGCATTAAACGAAAGGCTTGTTGATTTAAGCAATGGGCAATTCAGTTTAAATGAAATCGGAGAAAAATTTTCAAAAATATAAAAACCGCAGTTTTATTACTGCGGTTTGTTTAACGTTATAACATTTATTTCGGGATGATTGAACAGCCTTAACGGGAATTCAGCGTTTCCTATTCCTCGGCTTACAATCAGCTTTGGCCTGCTGCCGAAGCTTCCTTTTGCGTATTTTGGAAATAAACCCTGGCCGGGGCTGAATACAGGCCCGATAAACGGCAGAATAAATTGCCCTCCGTGGGCATGCCCGGATAGCTGAAGATCAAAATCGTATCTGCTGTAATTATTCTCTTCAACTGCGGCAAAATTTTCGGGAAAATGGCTTAAAACGATTTTAAAACCCTCTGCGTCATTTAGCGCTTCAAAATACGGGCGCATATCCTTATATTCAAAGGTGCCGTTTTTTCTTGCCTTATAATCATCAAAATTTGCCTGATCCTCATCAAGACCGAGAATTGCAAGCTTATTATTATTGATGTTTTCTGCCTCAAGCTCGTTAAGCAGAACATGAAAACCTGCTTCATGAAGCTCCTGCATCAGTTCTTCAAAGCTTTCAAGGCGCCTTTCATGATTCCCGGTTATATAGTAAACAGGGCAGAGCCCGCAAAGCTTTTCAGCATATTCAAGCATTTTGCCTTTGCGGCTTGCCTTGTCATTTATGTAATCTCCTGTGATGAAGATAACATCGGGCTTGATTTTTTGCAGTGCAGTTAAAACGTTCTTTGCAGGCTTTGAATGTAAATCGGAAAGATGCGCAATTGTTATCAGTTCATTTATTGAATCTGCATTGATTTGATATTCAGTTATGTCCAGCTTATTGTTCTCATAATAGCAAAATATGCAGATGATAACTATAAGCAATGCAATTAAAAAATAAATCATTTTTCTAACCTCACGAATATCATATACTTTTGATTCATAGTCGTCAAGTTTTACATTATAAATAATAAAGGCATTATAGCAAATATTGCGTATAATTTTATAGAAAAATGTTCATTTAATGAATAAAATGTTTTAAGGAAAGGAGTTGATATTATGCCGATAAACAGTTCTTTTTTGCAGGAGCTTAAATATAAAACAGATATTGAAGACATAATATCAGCTTATGTTTCTTTAAAAAAGCGCGGGTCAACCTATGTCGGGCTCTGCCCGTTTCATAATGAAAAAACGCCTTCGTTTACTGTTTATCCGGAAACACAGTCGTTTTACTGCTTTGGCTGCGGAGCCGGGGGAGACACAGTCGGCTTTATTCGCAAGATAGAAAACCTTGATTATGTTGACGCCGTTAAGCTCCTTGCAGACCGCGCCGGTCTTGAAATGCCGATGGACGGCTTTGATGACAGTGTGTCAAAGCAAAGACGCAGAATTCTTGAAGCTAACAGGGCGGCGGCAAAGTTTTTTCATTCATTGCTGATGAGCGAGGAAGGCAAAGCGGCTCTTGACTATTTAAAAAATAGGGGGCTTTCTCAAAAAACCGTTAATAAATTCGGAATGGGCTTTGCTCCCAATGCCTGGCATGATTTAACCGATGAGCTTGTTAAGCAGGGCTTTTCGCATAACGACTTAATTCAAGCCGGATTAATCCGCAGAGGAAATAACGGATACTTTGATTTCTTCCGCAACAGGGTTATGGTTCCTATTATTGATGTTCGAGGCAATGTTATTGCTTTTGGCGGAAGAGTTCTTGATGACAGCAAACCCAAATACCTCAATACAGGTGATACGCTTGTCTATAAGAAAACTAACGAACTGTTTTCGCTGAATAATGCTAAAGACAGCGGTGAGGATTCTTTGATTCTTTGCGAAGGATATATGGATGTTATTTCTATGTATCAGGCAGGGTTTAAAAATGCAGTTGCCGGCTGCGGAACGGCGCTCACTAACGAACAGGTTAAGCTTATCAGCCGTTATTCAAATGAGATTGTGCTGGCTTATGACGCTGATGAGGCAGGCCAGAAAGCGGTTTCAAAGGCGCTTGTTCTTTTAAAGAATTCTGATCTAAAGGTAAGAGTTCCGATTTTGAAATATGGCAAGGATCCTGATGAAATAATAAAAAATGTTGGCGTTGAGAAATTCAGAGGCATGCTTGAGGGTGCCACTAATGAAATTGAATTTGAAATAATTAAGCTGCGAAATCAGTTTAATCTCAACACCACACAGGGCAAAATTGATTTTGTTAATGAGATAATCAAAACACTTGCTGACACAACGCCGGTTGAGCAGGATCTATATATTTCAAGAATTTCTGAGGAAATCGGGATTGAGAAGAGAAATCTGAAAGCACAGCTTGATGATTACTCAAGAAAATATGCTCGCTCAAAACGCCGCTCTGATTATAATTCAATAATCAGCGAAAGTATCAGGCAAAACACAAGGCTTGGATTTAACAGTGACACCACATCTTTAAAAACTAAAGCAGAAGACAGGCTGTTATATCTTTTGATAAAATACCCGGATTGTCACAGATATCTTTCCGATTTTAATCAGAACTATCTGTCTGCCGGATTTGTTCAAAAAGTTTTTTCAATGATTTGCTCTAATATTGAAAGCTCAGTTGATAATGATTTAATGAGCTTTTCTGCTGATTTATCAACTGAAGAAATGAGCAGACTTTCCGGAATAATTGCCAAGGGGCAGCCAAGTAAGGAACCTAAGGCGGAATTTAAGGATTGCTTAAAAGTTATTGAAAATGAGCATAATAAGAAAAATGCTTCGGCAGATGTTTTAAACGATGATGATTTCAGAAAAATGTTTGAAAACAAATAAAGGAATTTCGACCCAAGAGGAGATTTAACTATGGATAAGATCAATTTAACCCCAACACAGCAGGTTTCAGAGGAGAAGAAGAATAACGCATTCAAAAAGCTTGTTGATAAGGGAAAGGCTGTTGGCCACTTAACTGCACAGGAGATTGATAATCTCATTGTTGAGCTTGATATGGATGTTGATGAGCTTGAAAAGCTCAACGATATGCTTGAAAGCGCAAACGTAAGCATTGTTGATGATTTTTCAGCTGAAGCGCTTGACGGCATCACTCTTGAGGTTGATTTGCCAAAGGAAACGGATGCCGCTGAAACCGTTGCAACTAACGATAATGCCGCAATGGATGACCCCGTAAAGGTTTATCTTAAAGAAATTGGCCGCGTTCCGCTTCTGACTGCTGAAGAGGAAATAGAATATGCAATGCGCATATCGGAAAATGACCCGGTTGCAAAGCAAAGGCTTGCAGAGGCTAATCTTCGTCTTGTTGTCAGCATTGCAAAAAGATATGTCGGCAGAGGCATGCAGTTTCTTGATTTGATTCAAGAGGGCAATATGGGTCTTGTTAAAGCTGTTGATAAGTTTGATTACACAAAGGGCTTTAAGTTTTCAACATATGCAACCTGGTGGATCAGGCAGGCGATTACCCGCGCAATTGCCGATCAGGCAAGAACAATCAGAATCCCGGTTCATATGGTTGAAACCATCAATAAGGTTAAAAAGGCAAACAGCCAGCTGCTTCATCAGAACGGCAAAGAGCCAACGCCGGAGGAAATTGCTGAATTTCTTGATATGCCGGCTGATAAGGTGCGCGAAATTCTCCGCGTTTCTCAGGAACCTGTTTCCCTTGAAACGCCTATAGGCGAGGAGGAGGATTCTCATCTCGGTGATTTTATTCCTGATGATGATGCGCTTGCTCCTGCCGATGCCGCATCAATGAGCCTGCTTAAAGAGCAACTTGCAGAGGTGCTTAAAACTTTGACACCGCGTGAGGAAAAGGTACTTTCACTTCGATTTGGTCTTGAGGACGGAAACCCGAAAACACTTGAAGAGGTTGGCAAGGAGTTTAACGTAACACGCGAGCGCATTCGTCAGATTGAGGCAAAAGCGCTTCGTAAGCTTCGCCATCCGAGCAGAAGCAAAAAATTGAAGGACTTTTTAGACTAATGATTACTGAAAAACAGATTAGCAGAATTAATGAGCTTGCCCGTAAATCAAAGGCTGAGGGCTTAACTGAAGCTGAAAAAGATGAACAGGCAAAGCTTCGCCGTCTTTATATTGACAGCGTTAAGGAAAGCCTGGTCGGTCAGCTTGAAAACACATATATTGTTGATGATAAGGGCAATAAAAAGAAGGTTCAAAGGAAAAATCAATGCAAAAACTAATTATTATTGAGGGACTGGATGGCAGCGGTAAATCAACACAAATTGCTTTGGTTGAAGAGTATCTTAAAAATAATGGCGTTGATTTCAAAAAAATCAAATTGCCTGATTATGATAACCCTTCCAGCACTCTTGTTAAAATGTATTTAAACGGTGAATTCGGAAAATCTGCTTCGGATGTTAATGCTTATGCGGCAGGGGCTTTTTATGCGGTTGACCGCTATGCTTCATTTAATCTTGGCTGGAGGACGGATTATGAGGCCGGCAAGCTTATTGTTGCAGACAGATATGCAACCTCAAATTCAATCTATCAGATGGAAAAAATTCCAAGAGATGAGTGGGAGAGCTATCTGGAATGGAGCGCTGACTTTGAATATAACAAGCTTGGAATTCCCAAACCTGATGTTGTGATTTATCTTGATATGCCAATTGAAATTTCTCAAAGGCTTATGACACAGAGATACAGCGGCGATGAAAATAAAAAGGATGTTCACGAGGTTAATGTTGAATTTTTAAAAAAATGCAGGGAGTCCGCTTTGTTTACTGCCAAAAAGCAGGATTGGCATGTTATTAATTGCGCTGACGGTGATGAGCCAAAAGCAATTGATGATATACATAAACAGATTGTTGAAATAATTAAAGAGGAATTATGTTAGAATTTCATACACCGTCTATTACGGACAAAGATTGGGTTGATAAGTGCTTTTCTTGCTGTAACAGTTTGAACAGTGAATACACCTTCGGAAGCGTTTTCGTTTGAAAAACGCCTTACAGAACACAAATTGCAAAATATAATGATTTCTTTATCTGCAAATGGGGCAAGGAACCTGATATCTCATATTCGCTTCCGATCGGCTGCGGTGATTTTAAAGATGCCGTTGAAGCAGTGCTTGAAGATGCAAAGAGCAATAATATCAGGCCCCGATTTTACGGCGTTACAGATTGTTATAAAAAACTCCTGAATGAGCTGTTTCCTGATAAGTTCTGCTTTAAAAGTGACGACGGCTTTAACGATTATATTTATGAAGCAGAGGCGCTTGCCAATCTCTCTGGCAAAAAGTATCATTCAAAGAGAAATCATGTTTCTGTTTTTAAACGCAATTATCCGAATTGGAGTTATGAGGAAATAAATGAAAGCAACATTCCAGCGTGCATTGATCTTCACACAAAGTGGATTAATGGCAGGGGTGATGATGATCCTGATTTTTCGCTTGAATTTGAGGCTGTGCTTGAGGGCTTTGAGAATTATTCAAAGCTTGGTTTGATCGGCGGAATAATTAAAATCGGCGAAGAGCCTGTTGCATACACATTCGGTGAAAGAATCAGCGATGACTGCTTTGTAACACACTTTGAAAAGGCGCCCTCTGATATTAACGGGGCTTATACAATTATCAATCAGGAATTTGCAAAAAAGCTTGTTGAGATGGGCTTTAAGTATATTAACAGAGAAGAGGATTTAGGCATTGAAGGCTTGAGAAAAGCCAAGCAATCCTATCATCCTGTAATCTGGTTAAAAAAAGAGGTTGCCTGTTACAATGAATAATTCAATCGCTGATAAAAAACAAATAATAATGCTTTGGCAGGAGGCATTTGGCGACCCTGAGGATGAAATAGCGTTTTTTATTGATAATGTTAAAAATGCCAGAGTGTGCAGCTATATTGAAAACGGCAGATTGATTTCAATGTTTTATCTTGTTAAATGCATTGTTAATGAGCGCGAAGGTGAATATCTTTACGCAGCCTGCACTGCCAAATCACACAGGGGAATGGGATACTTTACAAAGCTTTTAGACAAAGCCGCAAAGAACGGCATCGGTTTCATATGCTTGATTCCTGCAAATGAAAAACTTGTTGAGTTTTATAACGAAAGAGGCTTTTTGAAATCTGTTTCCGTAAGTGATTTAAGGTTTGATCAAACTGATGAAATTGAGGAATATCTTTTTGAAGGCTGTGAACTAGAAAAGCCTGTTGTTTTGATTAAAGAATTGAAAGGTTAGTTATTATGGTTTATATTTTTCTTGCAGACGGATTTGAAATAATTGAAGCTCTTTCTCCTGTTGATATGCTTCGCAGAGCTGATATTGAAGCGGTAACCGTTGGCGTAACAGGGAAAAATGTTACTTCTTCATGCGGCGTTACAGTTACTGCAGATATTACTATCGATGAGTTTTCTTTTGTAAATGTGGATGCTGTTGTTCTTCCCGGCGGTATGCCAGGCACAACAAATCTTGAAGCTAACGGCGTTGTTCAGGATACCATTGAGAAGGCAGTAAAATCAGATAAACTTATTTGCGCAATATGTGCCGCACCATCAATTCTCGGACATAAGGATTTGCTTATCAGAAGGGAAGCAACAAGCTATCCAAGTTTTCAGTCACATCTTAACGGTGCTTTTCTTTCAGAAAAATTTGTTGCAGTTGACGGCAATATTATAACTGCAAGAGGCGCCGGCGTTTCTGTTGATTTTGGCCTTGAAATTGTAAAAAAACTCAAGGGCGAAGATGAGGCCCAAAGAATCCGTGTTTCCATTCAATGCGATGAAAAATGAATTAAGAAAAAAGTGTTCTGATTTAAGAGCTCAAATCAGCAACAAATCATTCAAAGACGAAATGATTTGCAAATCTGTTCTTAAATCAGAATTTTATAGAGAATCAAAAGAAATTCTGTGCTTTTATCCCATTAAAAGCGAAATCAATACTTGCAAAATCATCTCCGCTGCATTCACAGATAATAAAAAGCTTTATTTGCCGGTTTGTTTGCCTGAAAAAGGTCTTATGAGGTTTTATCTTGTAAATTCATTTGATGATCTGAAAGTTGGTAAATTCGCAATTCCTGAGCCTGATATAAGTAGTTGTAATTTTGCAGATAGTTTTAATGATGCCATATGCGTTGTTCCTGCATTGGCATATGATTATTTGGGTTTTCGACTTGGCTACGGTGGCGGGTATTATGACAGATTTCTTGCTGATTTTAATTTTCCTAAGGTTGGTATTTGCTATGAAGAAATGCTTTTTGAGCGATTACCGGCTGATAATTATGATGTAAATGTTGATTATATAATTACCGAAAAACGATTAATCAAAGCTTCAAAGGAGGTTTAGATATGGCTGATTTTAAAATTGAGGAAACAGGAATAAATCCTGTTGATTCGGATTCCGGCAGCAGCGATATTTATTTCACTAATCAGGATTATTCTAAAAAGTATAAATCCGCTAAAGTAACAATTGAAAGCTCTTCAACTCTTGTTAAAAAGAAAAAGAGAAAGAATAATAACGGAGTTGCCTCAACATATTTATTCTTTATTGTTATCATTGCGATTTCAATGTTGCTGTCTGTTTATGCCATATTCTGCATTAATGATATTTTTGGTATAACGAAAACAAAGTCAACCGTAACAATCAGTTACACTGAGGAGATACCGACTTCATCCGAGGCTATTGATTTACTTGCTGATAACGGTCTTATTAAATGCAGAAATTTCTGTAAGTTTTATGTTAAATTTGTTGGTAAGGTTATCGGAAAATACAGCGTTAAGCCTCCATTTGATGCCGGTGTATATTATCTTAACGGCAAAATGGGCCTTGAAGGTATGCTGATTAATATGATGGGCGATCCTGAAACAAGTGAAACCGTTAAGATAACAATTCCTGAAGGTTACACAGTTGCCGAAATTATTGATAAGCTTGTTGATAATGAGGTTTGCGATAAAGCTGCGCTTCTTTCAGTTATCGATTCAACTAATTTCACTTATTCTCTTGTTTCTGATCTCCAGGCAAAAGAAACTGTGCCTTATAGATTAGAGGGCTATCTTTTCCCGGATACCTATGAGTTTTATGTTGGCCAAAGCGCTTCAAGTACCATCGAAACCTTCATTAAAAATACAGAGAATAAAATTACTGAGGAAGATAGGCAAAGAGCTCAGGAGCTTGGATATTCTATGGATGAAATCATCACAATTGCTTCAATCGTTCAAGCTGAGGCAGGCTCAACAGAACAGATGAAGGCAATTGCTTCAGTAATTGAAAACCGCCTTGCAGATAAAACAAATTATCCGTCCCTTGGATGCCAGTCAACATCGGATTATATCACAAATAAAGTTGCTCCTGCAATTTCGTCAACTTCTGCTCATACGGCTGATTATTATATGAATTATTACAGCACTAATTCAACGTCAACTGTGATTGGACTTCCTGAAGGGCCGATTTGTAATCCGGGTTATGATGCAATTCAAGCCGCTCTTTATCCGGATGATACAAATGACTATTTCTTCTTCCACGATATTAACAGAAATCTATACACAGCTGAAACCTATTCTGAATTTAAAACATTAATTCAGAAATATGCGCCATATCTTGAATATTAATTTATGAGAAATATTGAATTACTTTCACCGGCAGGTGATTTTGAAAGGCTTAAATATGCAGTTAAATTCGGAGCTGATGCCGTTTATGTGGGCGGCAGCAGCTTCGGAATGCGCAGTAATCCGGCAAATTTTAACAATGCTCAATTAAAAGAGGCTGTTGATTATGTTCATCAGCACAATAAAAAGCTTTATTTGACCTGCAATGTTCTGCCGCGTAACAATGAATTACCGTTGCTTCCGGAATTTCTTTTATATGCAGAGAAAGTCGGTGTTGATGCGCTAATTATTGCTGATATGGGCGTTTTGTCCCTTGCAAAGAAATATGCGCCAAATACCGATGTGCATATTTCAACACAGGCCGGTGTCGTTAATTATCAGGCTGCAAATGCTTTTTATGAGATGGGTGCTAAGCGCATTGTAACCGCAAGAGAGCTTTCTCTTGACGAGGTTAAAACTATTCGAGATAAATGTCCGGCGGATCTTGAAATTGAGGTTTTCGTTCACGGAGCAATGTGCATGAGCTTTAGCGGACGCTGCATTCTTTCCGATTATATGGTCGGCAGGGATGCTAACAGGGGCGATTGCGCTCAGCCCTGCAGATGGAAATATCATCTTGTTGAGGAAAAGCGGCCCGGCGAATTCTTCCCGATTAATGAAGAGAAAGACGGCACTTATATCTTTAATTCCCGCGATTTATGCATGATTGAGCATATTCCGGAGCTTGTTAATGCCGGTGTTGATTCCTTCAAAATTGAGGGAAGGGCAAAAAGCGAATATTATACTGCAGCGGTAACTTATGCTTATCGCGCAGCAATTGACGAATATCTCAAAAATCCGACTGATGATTTTGTTCTGCCGAGTTGGATTAAGGCTGAAATTGATAAAATGAGCCACCGTGAATACACAACCGGCTTTAATTTCGGACCGATTCAAAAGGGGCAGGTTCACGATTATGCCGGTTATTTGCGCGATTGGGATGTTTGCGCAGCTTATCAGGATTGCCGTGATGGCAGGCTTATCGTTTCTCAACGCAACCGTTTTTTTGAAGGCGATGAGCTTGAGGTTATTGAACCTTTCAGCCTTCCTTATAAGATTACTGTTGAGGAACTTTTCAACGAGGATGACTGCGAGAAGGTTTCTGCAGCAAACAAAGCAACAAATATATATTCGTTTAAATGCGATATTAATGTTTCGCCCGACGCTCTTTTGAGAAGAAAAAGGGATTAATACTAACACCTCTGTGAATAATACACAGGGGTGTTTTTTTATGAAAAAAAGAATATTAGCGCTTATTCTTTCTTTAATATTTCTTTTTTCTGCCTGTTGCGGCAGAATTTCATATATAATTTTCAGCGGAGATTATCAGGTTTCTTCCGGATATAATAGCTATAACCTGAAAATTGACAGCTTAAATTCAAATCTTTATGATTGCAATATGAAAAAAATCAACAATAATAATAAAAAGCTCGTAGCGGTTATTAAACCAGACGAAAAAAGCCTTTCTGAATTACCCAAGCTTTTCAGCGAAAAAGAAACAGATGAAATCTTAAATGAGCTTAAATACGGACATCCCGTTTTGAGAGAAATTAATAATTATGAAAAATGCAACAACATCTTGATTTTTGAGGCTTATGATAACGATAAAATGAATAATTCGTTAAAAAATCTAACCAATGGTTTAATAGAAAAAATCGGGGAGAAAAGTATAAGCTTTGCGGTTGATGCAAACGGAAGATTGCTATCCGGCGATAATGATGTAATTTCTGAAGAAAATTATAATTCGAAAAAAGGATATAAATTAAGCATAGATGAAAATATACAGACATTAACCGATGAAGCCGTTATAAAATCAGATAAAACGGCAATTGTGGTTATGGATATAAAAACACATCGCTTGCTTGCATTAAGCTCTTCCGGAAATGATAATATTAATCGTTGTATAACTCCATATGCTGTTGGTTCTGTCTTTAAGCTAATCGTTTCTTCCTGTGCAATTGAAAACGGGATAAATATGGAATATTTTTGCAATGGTGAAATAACTGTCGGAGACACGGTTTTTTCCTGCCAAAATAAAACGGAGCATAAAAATATGAACATGCAAACAGCGCTCGAAAAATCCTGCAATTGTTATTTCATCAAGCTTGCATTAGAGCTTGGAGCAGAGAGGCTACTTAAAACTGCTTCTGATTTTGGGTTTGGAAAAAGCTATGAACTATATAACGAGTTTACTCTTGATAACGGGAACATGCCTTCTGTTGATGAGCTGAAAACAAAAGGTCAGCTTGCGTTACTTGGCTTTGGTCAGGGGTTGATTAATGCAACTCCGCTTGCTTTTTGCAATGCGGTTTGCACAATTGCAAACGGCGGATTATATTCCGATCCTTTATTCGTTCTAAATAGTGTTGATGATGAAGGATATCAATCAGAAATATATGATAACTCTGAAAACAGAATTATCAGTGAAAAAACCGCGTCGGTTTTGAAAGGGTATATGCGCTCGGTTGTTGAATACGGAACCGGTAAAAATGCTGATTATAACGGACAGTCAGCAGGTAAAACTTCAACCGCTCAAAGCGGAATATATGAAAACGATAAGGAAATTCTTTATGCCTGGTTTGCCGGCTTTTATCCGTATGACTCACCAGAATATGCAATCGTTGTTATGGTTGAAAACGGAACAAGCGGAGCTGGGGATTGCTGTCCGATTTTTAGGTCTTTAGTTGAAAAGCTTGAAATAATGTGATATAATTTCACTGAGGTGAATATTATGAATGCTTCAAAACTAAAAACATTAATGGTTTATAAATTTTTAAATCAGTTTTCTGATGAAGACAATCCGCTCTCAACCACTGATTTAATTGCAATGCTTGCAAATGAGGGAATATCCTCTGAAAGGAAAAGTATTTACAGCGATGTTTCCGCTCTCAAACAAATCGGGGTTGACATAATTACTGTAACATCCCCGAAGCGCGGCTTCTTCATTGCGTCAAGAACCTTTCAGATTCCGGAGGTCAGGCTTTTGATTGATGCTGTTAATTCAGCCGGTTTTATTACTCCTAAGAAATCGGAGGAGCTCATTAATAAGCTGAAAGCCCTTTTGTCTGAAGGGCAGGCAAAGGATATAGCTTCCCAGGTTTACAGCGAGGATGTTAATAAATGCGATAACGAGCAGATATATATCATTATTGATCAGCTTGATGAGGCAATTAACAGCCGCAAACAGGTGAAATTTATTTATAAAACAAGAAACATTGATAAGGAAAACAGGAAATCTTATACAACAAAAACCTTTACTGTTTCACCATATTCGATGCTTTGGAAGAACGATAGATATTATCTTGTTTGCAATATTGCGTCTCACGACAATCTCATCAATCTCAGGCTGGACAGAATTAATAAAATAGAGATTCTCGATATTCCGGCAAGAAACATTTCCGAGATAAGCGAATATACCGATAAATTTAATGCAGCTGATTATTCCTCAAAAATGTTTAATATGTTCAGTGGTGAATTCGGAAAGGTTAAGCTTTTATGTGATTTTGAAATGAAGGAGCAGATTATTGACCGCTTTGGTAAAAAGGCTCCGTTAACTGCTGTTGATTCTGATCATTTTGAAACAGAGATTGAGGCCGCAATCAGTGACGGATTTGTTTCATGGGTTATGCAGTTCGGCAATAAGATCAAGGTCGTTGAGCCGCAATACCTTGCTGATATGATTAAGGAAAAAGCACTTTCAATTGCAGAAATTTATTAATTTAAAGGGCAGTTCTTACGGACTGCCCTTTATTTGTAAAAACAATATTAACTTTGTAAACAAACTGTTAACAAAACATTGACCTTGATTATCACAGTTATTATAATAATCACTTGAAAGAACTGAATTATTATTAAGAGTTCTTTCAATATTTTATTGGAGATATGTTATGATTAAATCTATGACGGGCTTCGGCAGAGCCTCAGAGGAAATTAACGGATATGTTATTTCTGTTGAAATAAAATCCGTTAATCACCGTTATTTTGAATTTAACTGCCGTCTTCCCAGGCAATATGGTTTTGCTGAAGAAAAACTGAAATCCTATATTAATTCCAGAGTTTCAAGGGGTAAGGTAGATTGCTTTTTATCCGTTGAGGCGCTTAACACAGAGGCTGCAGATGTTGTTGTTAATAACACGCTTGCAAGCGCTTATGTTAAAGCTCTCAAGGAGCTTGAGGCTAATTATGATTTGAAATGCGATTACGGAGCGAGCTCAATCAGCCGGTATCCCGATGTCTTTGTCGTTAAAAAGGCAGATGAGGATGAGGAGCTTCTCTGGAGTTACATCAAAAAGGTTGCTTCAGATGCGGTTGATAAATTCATTGATATGCGCACCCGTGAGGGTGAAAAGCTTAAAACTGATGTAAGATCAAGAGCTTTTGCAATTCTTGATAACGTTGCTTTTGTTGAAATCCGTTCTCCGGAAACAGTTAAGGAATATAATGAAAAGCTTCGCGAACGCGTCCATGAGCTTATCGGTGATGTTTCTCTTGATGAAAGCAGAATTATTCAGGAGGTTGCTATTCTTGCGGATAAGGTTGCCGTTGCAGAGGAAACTGTTCGCCTTCGCTCGCATATTGAGCAGCTGCTTTCCTTCCTTGAAAGCGAGGAACCTATCGGCAGAAAGATGGATTTTCTTGTTCAGGAAATTAACAGAGAGGCAAACACAATCGGCTCAAAAGCCTCTGACGTTGAAATAGCCCGCAGAGTTGTTGATATCAAGGCTGAGGTTGAAAAAATAAGAGAGCAGATTCAGAATATTGAATAAGGTGCAGAATTATGGAACTTGTAAATATCGGCTTCGGAAATCTTGTTAATGCGGCAAGGGTTATTTCCGTTATCAGCCCCGATTCAGCCCCTGCAAAAAGAATTGTGCAGGAGGCAAAGGCAAACGGTCGGCTGATTGATGCAACACATGGAAGAAAAACCGCAAGCATTATTATAATGGATTCCGATAATGTTGTTTTATCATATCTTGATTTAAAGCGCGTTGCGCAGAAATTCGGCACGGAGGTTGAGTATGATGAATAAGGGAATGCTTGTTATCCTTTCCGCCCCCAGCGGAACAGGGAAGGACACCGTTTTTCAGGAGCTTTCAAAGCGCAGGGATGATCTTGTTGAATCAATTTCTGCAACAACGAGAAATCCTCGCAAGGGTGAGGCTCACGGAGTAAATTATTATTTTAAAACGCAGGATGAATTTCAGGAAATGATTGATAACAATGAGTTTCTTGAATATGCTTGTTATAATGATTGTTATTACGGCACTCCCGCCGGACCGGCGCTTGAGGCAATTGAAAACGGAAAAATCTGCTTTCTGATCATTGAACGCAAGGGCGCTCAAAAGGTTATGAAGAATTATCCGGATGCGGTTTCAATATTTCTTATGCCGCCAAGCATTGAGATTCTTGAGCTTCGCCTCAAGAAGAGAAATACTGACAGCGAGGATCAGATTAAAAACCGCCTTGAAATTGCTAAAGAGGAAATGGCGGACACATCTAATTTTGATTATGTTGTTTTCAATAACGAGCTTGAAAAAGCCGTTGATGATATAAACACAATTCTTGAAGCAGAGCTTCAGAAAAGAAACAATATTTAAACTATATTTAAGGAGAAATTGTTATGTTTAATCCGGATTTAAAAAATGTTCTGAATAAGTGCAACAGCCGTTACAGCCTTGTTGTTGCAACTGCAAAAAGGGCAAGAGAAATCAGAGAAGAGGCTGTAAAGAATGAGGTGCTCCTTGATGTTAAGAGCGTTTCAACAGCAATGGATGAAATCATTGACGGCAAATATGTTGTTGATGAGCCGGATGAGATAAAGTCTAAAGATAATGACTAAAAAAATCGCTTCAGTTGCGGTTGAAAACACCTTCTTTAACACCGATTCCGATTATGATTATTATGTTCCTGATGAACTTGAGAATCAGATTAAAGCGGGAGTCAGAGTTAAAGTTCCGTTTGGCAGAGGTAATATTCTCAGAAACGGAATCGTTTTAAGTGTTTTCACTGCGATTAACAATGATTTAAAAGCAATTGCAAAGATTGACAGTAAGGCAGAGCCGCTCTCAGACGAAATGGTTAAGCTTGCGCTTTGGCTTAAAGAGCGATGCTTTTGCACTACCTATGATTGCCTTCGCCAGATGCTGCCGAGGGGAATCGACAAGGTTGGCGATAAGAGCAGCAAGATGATTCGCCTTATTGATGATGCTATCATTCCAAAGCTTACACCTAAACAGCAAAGTGTTTTAAATCTGCTTTTTGATGTTGGTGCTGCAGAGGTAAATGAGGTTTGCGAGTTTTGCTCAGTCGGCAAGGGTGTGCTTGATAATCTCGTTCGTTATAAAGTTTGCGAATACTATGAAAAAGAGGTTTATCGCAATCCTTTTAAGAATGTTTCAGAGAATGAAAACAGAAATGTTATTGAGCTTTCTGCCGATCAACAGGCTGCTTTTGAAGCATTTTCCGAAATGCTTGAAGGTACGGGTGGCACCGGGCTCCTTTATGGGGTTACAGGCTCCGGCAAAACGCAGGTTTATATGAGCCTCATTGATCGCACTCTTGATCTCGGAAAGCAGGTTATTGTTCTTGTTCCTGAAATTGCATTAACCCCGCAGCTTCTCAATCTCTTTCATGAACGATACGGAAAAGCTGTTGCTGTTATGCACAGCGGCCTTTCCCTTGGTGAGCGCAATGACGAATATAAGCGTATTTCAAGGGGAGTGGCAAAAATTTGCATCGGCACAAGAAGCGCAGTTTTTGCTCCCTTTAAAAACCTCGGTTTAATAGTTATGGATGAAGAGCAGGAGCACACTTATAAAAGCGAGCGCACTCCGAGATATCATGCGAGAGATGTTGCTAATTTCAGATGTAAATATAATAACGCTTTGTTTCTTATGGCATCTGCTACGCCGAGTGTTGAAACTTATTCAGCCGCGGTTAACGGTAAAATCAAATTATGCGAGCTGAATGAACGATTCGGCGACGCAAAACTACCGTCAGTTATAACAGTTGATATGAAGCAGGAGCTTAAAGCCGGCAACAAATCCCCGATTTCTGTTTGCTTAAAAGAGCTAATCGGAGCAAATCTTGCAGAAGGCAAGCAAACAATATTGCTGATTAACAGACGAGGATACAATACCTTTATCGCCTGCAACGAATGCGGCCATGTTGTGACCTGCCCGAATTGCAGTATCAGCCTCACTTATCATTCGTATAATAATAGGCTTATGTGCCATTATTGCGGATTTTCAAAGCCGCTTGATAATATTTGCCCTGAATGTGGAGCGAACAGCCTTCGTTACAGTGGTTACGGAACACAGCGAATTGAAAATGAGCTTGCAAGCCTGTTTCCGGACGCAAGAGTTCTTCGAATGGATGCGGACACAACTACGGCAAAATTCAGCCATCAAAGGCTTTTTGAAGCTTTTTCCAATGGAGATTATGATATTCTAATCGGCACGCAGATGGTTGCAAAAGGATTGGATTTTCCAAATGTTACCTTGGTTGGCGTTGTTAATGCAGATAATTCTCTTTATGATGAAAATTATATGGCAGGGGAGCGATCCTTTGATTTAATAACGCAGGTTGTCGGCAGAAGCGGCAGGAGAGATTCAAGCGGAAGAGCTGTTATCCAGACTATCAATCCGTATAATGAGATTATTGAGTATGCGTCTAAACAGGATTATAAGGCTTTTTATTCTAACGAAATAGAGCTGAGACGGCTTTTAACATATCCGCCATATTGTTATATATTTTCGGTTTCATTTACCTGTGATAATGAAAACACGGTTGCGCTTTGTGCAAAAGCCTTTTTTGAAACGCTTATTAGGCTGAATGAAACTGAATACTCAAATGAAAAACTGATAATACTTGGCCCTTCGCAAGCTAAAATCGGCAAAATAAGCAATAATTACAGATATAAGCTGCTGATAAAGTGTAAAAATAATTCTAAAGCGCTTCGTGGCTTACTGTCTCAAACAATGAATGAAACAAAGAAAATTAAGGAATATAAAGATGTAATGATTTCAATTGATATTAATCCCTTTGATATCAGCTGAATTCAACAGGAGAATTATTATGGCTTTAAGAAATATAGTTAAGCTCGGCGATCCGATACTAAACAAGAAAAGCCGAAAGGTTGAAAAATTCGATGAAAAGCTTTCTGTTTTAATTGATGATATGCTTGAAACTATGTATGACGCTAACGGGGTTGGCCTTGCTGCCGTTCAGGTTGGCGTTCTTAGACGAGTTGTTGTTATTGATATTGGCGAAGGCCCGATGGAGCTCGTTAATCCTGAAATCACCTTTCAGGAGGGCGAACAGCGGGAGCAGGAGGGCTGCCTTTCACTTCCCGGCAGATATGAGGTAACGGTTCGCCCAATGAAGGTCCAGGTTAAGGCACAGGACAGAAACGGCAAATGGCAGGTTTTCACAGGTGAAGAACTGAAAGCCAGGGCATTTTGCCATGAGCTCGATCATCTTGACGGCATTTTGTTTACTTCTCACATTGCTCCTGATACAGAGCTTAATGAATCTGATTTTAAGGAATAAAATATGAAAATTGTTTTTATGGGCACACCGGATTTTGCGGTGGGAGCATTGGAGGCCATTATAAAGGCGGGACATGAGGTAATCGCGGTGGTGACACAGCCGGATAAGGCCAAGGGACGCAGTGGTAGTCTCAGCTTTTCACCGGTAAAGGAATGTGCTTTAGCGCATGGGATTCCGGTTTTACAGCCGGTGAGGATAAAACGTCCAGAGGCTGTAGAGGAACTGAAAAAATATGAGGCAGATGTCTTTGTGGTAGCAGCTTTCGGACAAATTCTTTCCAGAGAGATTTTGGATATGCCACGGCTGGGGTGCCTGAATATCCATGCTTCCTTGCTTCCCAAGTACCGGGGGTCCAGTCCTATCCAGTGGACAGTCATTAACGGGGAAGAAAAGACCGGCGTGACGATTATGCAGATGAATGACAGGGTGGTGGATTCCGGTGATATTCTTTATCAGAAGGAAATCTATCTGGATAAGAAGGAAACAGGAGCCTCTCTTTTTGATAAACTGGCTGTGCTGGGAGCAGAGGCCATCGTGGAAGCATTGCCACTGGTAGAAGCAGGAAAACTGACTCCTATCCCCCAAAAGGAAGAGGAAGCTACCCGCACGGTGATGTTAGAGAAGTCCATGGGACAGATCGACTGGAATAAGAGCGCAGTGGCAATTGAAAGGCTGGTGAGGGGCTTGAATTCCTGGCCCAGCGCATACACCTTTTACGAGGGAAAACAGTTGAAAATATGGGAAGCGGACGTGGCTCTGGAGCCTTTAGAGAAAGCGAATGTTCCGGGACAGATACTTTCGGGTATGATTGTAAAAGTTGAGAAGAACCGGTTTGCTGTAGCCTGTGGCGAAGGAATTCTTTGGATTGCTTCCCTGCAGTTAGAGGGTAAGAAAAGGATGAGTACTCATGATTTCCTGTTGGGCAATGCGTTACAGCCAGGAGAACTTCTTGGAGTGCAGTAAAAATGATTGTCTGATGAACCATATTTTGCGCAGGCTTTGCGGTATGTTTGGAAAGGAGATGGCCATATGCCATATTATTACTATTATTATTTTGATCCTACTTATGTACTGGTGCTTATTGGTGCAGTATTCTGTATCCTGACCAGTGTATGGGTAAACAGCTCCATGAAAAAGTATCATGGTGTCAGAAATTCCAGAGGACTTACCGGTGCACAGGCTGCCGAGAGGATATTGATGGATGCCGGTATCTATGATGTGCGCGTGGAATGTCTGCAAAAGGGAGCCGGGGATCATTATGACCCGAGAAGTAAAACGGTCAGGCTTTCCTATGAAAATTACAATTATGCTACGGTAACGGCAGTGGCAGTGGCCGCTCATGAGTGCGGACATGCCAAACAGCACCAGGAGAGTTATGCACCTTTAAAATTCCGTTCTGCCCTGGTACCGGTGGTGAATATTGCAAGTAATCTGGGGCTTCCACTGATTATTCTTGGTGTTATTTTAAGCTGGAATGAAGTGCTGATACAGATTGGAATATGGGCATTTGCACTGGCGGTATTGTTCCAACTGGTGACATTGCCGGTGGAATTCAATGCGTCGAGAAGGGCAATGCAGTCCATGGAGGTGAGTGGTATGTTAGGTGTTTCGGAAGCACAGGGTGCCAAAAAGGTATTGACGGCGGCAGCCATGACCTATGTGGCAGCGGCAGCTTCCTCTATCCTGCAGCTTTTACGAATGATATTGCTGTTTGGCGGAAACAACAAAAGGCGGGACTAAGAAATGGCAGCAGAAAATACCAGGGAAATCGTGCTCGATATGTTGCTGGCAGTAGAGCGGGAGGAGGAGTATTCCCACCGCATCATCCGGGATGTTCTCGCCAAATACGACTATCTGCCGGGGCAGGAGAAAGCTTTTATCAAGCGGCTTTTCGAAGGCACCTTGGAGCGCAGGATAGAGCTGGATTTTGATATCAATCAGATTTCCAGTGTACCTGTAAAGAAGATGAAGCCGCTTATCCGCAATCTTCTGCGGATGAGTGCCTATCAGATCCTTTATATGGATGGCGTGCCGGATGCGGCAGCGGTAAGTGAAGCGGTAAAGCTGGCCGGAAAGAGAAAATTCCAGAATTTGAAGGGCTTTGTAAACGGTGTTCTTCGGAAGATGTCTGTAAATAAAGAAAGGCTTGTACTGCCAAATGAAGAAGAGGAACCGGAACAGTTTCTGACCGTCACTTTTTCGATGCCGGAGTGGATTGTGAAGCACTTTCTTTCCCTGTATTCTTACGAAGAAACGAAGAGGATTCTTGCAGGACTTTTGCGCGTGAGACCGGTGACGGTACGGTTTGCGGCTTCTCTTTCGGCGCAGGAAAAGGAAGCTTTGCTTGAGAAAATAAAGGAAAAGGGCATTGCGGTGCGCAGACACCCATATGTAGAGCAGGCATATTATCTGGAAAACTGTGATAATATAGCTTATATTCCCGGCTTTGCGGAAGGAAAGCTGACAGTGCAGGATGCCAGTTCCATGCTGGCAGTTGCAGCGGCAGGTATCCGTCCGGGAGATACGGTTCTGGATGTCTGTGCAGCACCCGGCGGTAAGACCATGCTTGCCGCAGAATATGCCGGACAGGAAGGCCGTGTGGAAGCCCGGGATGTGTCTGATTACAAAGTAGCGCAGATAGAAGAGAATATCAGCCGCATGGGGCTTACAAATGTAAGTGTCAGGGTATGGGATGCAACCGTACAGGATAAGGAAGCGGCAGGAAGTGCAGATGTGGTATTGGCGGATGTTCCCTGCTCGGGCCTTGGTGTCATGGNNTGGGAAAAAAACGTGATATTAAGTATCGACAGAAGCCGGAAGCACTGGAAAGTATCGTATCCCTCCAAAAGGAAATCTTAAAGCAGGTTTCTTCCTATGTGAAACCGGGAGGAATTCTTTTATACAGTACCTGTACTATCAATCCGGAAGAGAATGAGCAAATAGCCCGTTGGGTATGTGAAGAACTGGGATTTGTAAAGGAGCCTTTGACGGAATATCTGCCGGAAGGGCTGCCATGTCAAGATACTGCACGGGAAGGGTATCTGCAATTGCTTCCCGGTATCCATGATACGGACGGTTTTTTCTTTGCAAGACTAAGAAGGCTTGTATAAAAAGGATAATTATGGAAAAAAAAGACATTAAATCGATGACTTACGAAGAATTGGAAGCGGAAATGGAGGCTCTTTCCGAAAAGAAATTCCGTGCGAAGCAGTGCTATGAATGGATGCACATTAAGCTTGCCAGAAGCTTTTCGGAGATGACCAATCTTTCCAAGGATTTCAGGGAAAAGTGCGAGAATTTATTTACTTTTACCGCGTTGGAGGCAGTGGAGGTACAGGAATCCAAGCTGGACGGCACAAAAAAGTTTTTATTTAAGCTTTCCGACGGCAATGTAGTGGAAAGTGTCTGGATGAAATACAAGCATGGCAATTCCGTCTGCATTTCTTCCCAGGTCGGTTGTCGGATGGGGTGTAGGTTCTGTGCTTCTACCCTGGACGGGCTGGAGAGAAATCTGCTCCCATCCGAAATGCTGGACCAGATATATGCCATTACCAGACTGACGGGGGAACGGGTTTCCAATGTAGTGGTTATGGGAACCGGTGAACCAATGGATAACTATGACAACCTTCTCCGTTTTATCAGACTGTTGACGGATGAAAACGGGCTTCATATCAGTCAGCGGAATGTTACGGTATCCACCTGCGGAATTGTTCCTAAAATGTACGAACTGGCAGAAGAAAAGCTGCAGATTACATTGGCACTTTCCCTGCATGCGACTACAGATGAAAAGCGAAGGAAACTGATGCCCATTGCCAATCGTTACAGTATAGAAGAGTTGATGGGGGCATGTGGCAATTATTTTGAAAAGACCGGCAGAAGAATTACTTTTGAATATAGTCTGGTGGGAGGAGTCAATGATACGGATGAGGATGCAGACAAACTTTCTGCTCTGGCAAGACCTCTCGGTTGTCATGTCAATCTCATTCCCGTAAACCCCATAAAGGAAAGGGACTTCGTCCAGTCTGAGGGGGCAAGGATTGCGGCATTTAAAAATAAACTTGAAAAAAACAAAATAAATGTTACTATAAGAAGAGAAATGGGGCGGGATATTGATGGTGCCTGCGGCCAGCTCAGACGAAGACACATGCAGCGCTAAGGAGGCAGACGGTGTTAAAGACGTTTTCCATAACCGACATAGGAAAGAAAAGAAAACTGAATCAGGATTATGTTTATACATCGGAGAGACCGGTTGGAAATTTGCCCAATGTTTTTATTGTCGCGGATGGTATGGGGGGACATAACGCAGGCGACTATGCATCCAAATATACGGTAGAGACTATTGTGAAGGAGATACAGTCTTCTTTTGAGGTCAATCCGGAGAGGATACGTGGCAGGGCAATAGAGACTGCCAATGAGCAGATCATAAAGCTATCCAGAGAGAATGCGGAACTGGAAGGGATGGGGACCACGGTGGTTGTGGCTACCTGTATGGGCAAGTATATGAAGGTTGCCAATGTAGGTGACTCAAGGCTTTATGTTGTAGGAGAGAAAATTATACAGATTACCAGGGATCATTCTCTTGTAGAGGAGATGATCCGCATGGGCGGTATAGACAGGGAGGCTGCCCGCAACCACCCTGACAAGAACATCATTACGAGGGCGATAGGCGCTACTGATACGGTGGATATTGATTTCTTCAATGTGGAGCTTGAGC
>DCTO01000072.1 GCA_002329285.1 Ruminococcaceae bacterium UBA1438 | reverse complement strand
AACACCCTCAACATCAGTGAAAATCTGGCATTTATCAGCATGGAGCGCAGCGGCAATTGCAACTGCCGAGGTATCGGAGCCTCCCCTGCCGAGAGTGGTTAAATCATCATATCTGTTAACGCCCTGGAAGCCCGCAACAACAACGATATTGTGCTTTGCAAGCTCTGCCTGAAGGCGGTTTGTTTTTATGTTTTTAATTCTTGCAGAGCCGTAAACGGAATTGGTGTTAAAGCCCGCCTGCCAGCCGAGAAGCGAAATAACGGGAAGCCCGAGCCCCTCAATTGCCATTGCAAGAAGGGAGATTGAAATCTGCTCGCCCGCTGCAAGCAGCTGATCCATTTCCCTTGTTTTGGCATTTGGATTAATCTCCTTTGCCTTTTCAATCAAATCATCGGTTGTGTCCCCCTGGGCGGAGACAACCACAACCACATCGTTGCCTTTTTTATAAGTATCAGTAACGATGCGGGCAACATTCATAACTCGCTCGGCATCAGCAACTGATGAACCGCCGAATTTCTGAACAATAAGCGCCATAAACTATTCTCCTTTTAGCTTGTTAATATATGAATTAATAATCGGTAACCTTGATGATATTGAGCACATCAGCTTCGCCAAGCCTCTGCATAAGCTCATTTTCAGTCATCTTCTCGGTTATAAAGGCAGTTTCGTCAGAGGGCTGACCCGCGCGTGAAAGGAATTTCACCTCGCCGAATTTTGCCTTAACCTCTGCCTGCGCCATCTTTGCGCGGACATAAAACGGCATTTTCAGCACTGCTTTATAATCAACAACATAATCCTCATCACCGGCACCCCAGCCGAAAATCTTTTTGCGGAAGATGTGCTTTGCGCAATCAACGATATCAGCAACAACTGCGGATGCTGTTGGCAGCTTGCCGGCGANNGGCGCCCCTGCCGTAAAAGCAAACATCGCCCACTGCATCACCGCGAACAAGGATTGCATTGAAAACATCGCGCACGCTTGCAAGCTGGCTTCCGTTATAAACAACGGCTGGGCTTACGAATGCCGCAATGCTGTTTTCATTAATATACTTTATTTGGCCAAGCAGCTTAATAACGCCGTTAACGCTGTGAATATAAGCAACATCCTCAAGCGTGATATTTGTGATACCCTCTGCCTCAACCTGATTGGGATAAACATGCTTGCCAAATGCAAGCGAAGCAAGGATGCAAACCTTGCGGCAGGCATCATGCCCCTCAATATCGGCAGTTGGGTCTTTCTCGGCATAGCCGTTATCCTGGGCAAGCTTTAAGGCATCCTCAAAGGACATATTTTCCTCAATCATTTTGGTTAAAATAAAATTGGTTGTGCCGTTTAAAATTCCGGCAACGCCCTCAATATTATTTGCGGCAAGGCACTGGGTCATCGGACGGATAATCGGGATTCCGCCGCCGACGCTTGCCTCAAAAAGATAATTTGCGCCGCTTTCCTCAGCCTGAGTGAGAAGCTCAAGTCCCTTTTGGGCAACAAGCTCCTTATTTGAAGTTACAACGGATTTGCCCGCCGCAAGCAGCTTCATTGTGAAATCAAAGGCAGGATTAATTCCGCCCATGGTTTCAGCAACGATTTTCACCTCAGGATCATTGAGAATATCATTAAAATCCTTTGTGAAGGCAGCCTGATGAGGATCACCCGGGAAATCGCGTAAATCAAGAATATATTTAACCTCAAGGGGCTCGCCGCCTGTGCGCTTTGCGATTATTTGGCTGTGCTCTTCAATAACCTCAACCACACCGCTGCCGACAGTGCCGTAGCCCATTACTGCAACTTTCATATATACCTCCGAATTTTACATTATCTGAATTGTTTTTACACCGCTGACGGTTTTGAGCTTATTAATAAGCACCGAAACCTCAACCGTTATTTCCGCAACATACATTGTTAAAGTGACATTGGCAATGCCGTTTTGCGGAATTTCCTGATTGATTGAAAGCACATTTGCCCCAACCATATAAAGTTCATTTGTAATTGCGGAAAGCACGCCCTTGGTATCCTCCAGCTTCATCGAGAGGGTTATCATATCCTTTGAAGCCTCTGAATTATACTCAAAAACTCCGTCTTTATATTTATAATATGCAGAGCGTGAAATCTGCGCCATTTTTGCCGCCTGGGTCGCATTTGCGGCATCACCGGCTGCAAGCAGCTTTTTTGCCTCTATAACCCTTGCATAAACATCCGGCAAAATATCGGCATTCACAAGAAAATATTTTGGTTTCGAATCAGACAAAATCGTCCACCACCCAAAGACAGTTGTTTTGCTGTGAAAAACACTTTAGATATAATAACATTATTCAACTAAATATACAAGAGAAAAATCAAAAATTTTCAAAAATAAATTTTTTTCTTGATAAAGCTTAAATATAGGTTTATTATAGAGAGTGAAAATATATTTTTTCAAAAAAAGAGGATTAATAATGGATAAGGTTGAAAAAAGAAGATCGTTTTTAATTAACATTGCATATGTGCTTGCTATGCTTGGGCTGGTTTATGTTTTCTTTAAATATTTATTCTGGCCGGTTGCTCCGTTTTTGCTTTCGTTTTTCTTTGCAGTGCTTTTGCAAAGGCCGCTGCGCTGGCTTGATAAAAAAACAAAGCGCAAATGCCACACGCTTTGGGCAATTCTGCTTGTGCTGCTTTCAATAATGATTGTTTTGCTTCCGATTATTCTGCTGCTTTCAAAATTCATTATGGAAATTGTTAGCTTTGGCGGATATCTGGTAACAAATCTTTCCGATCTTCCTGAATTTATGGGAGCCTTGCAGGAAAAGCTGCTAAACGCTATAGCCTTTCTTCCGGACTCATTATACAGCAAGGCTGCAGAATCAATTATCGAAACCACGGATAATCTTGCAAAGGATTTCAGCCTCAACAGTTTAGGAATTGATATGAGCACGGTTTCCACCACCATAACAACCGGTGTGACAGGGATTTACAGCGTTGTTAAAAATGTTCCGAGCGCGGTTATAAGCATTGTTATCAGCATTATTGCTTGGATTCTTTTCACAAAGGATTACGACAAGGTTGTCCGCTTTTTGCAGCTGCAGCTGCCTGATGGCAAAAAAAACCTGCTTGTTGAAATAAAGCAGGTGTTTTACAAAACCATTCTCAAGATGGTGAGAGCATATGGCGTAATTATGACTATCACCTTCTGCGAGCTGAGCCTTGGCTTCACCATTATGAAATGGGCAGGAATTACAAATAACGCTTATATTTATCTCATTGCACTTGCAATAACCATTTTTGACATTCTTCCCGTTGCAGGCAGCGGTGGCATTCTTATTCCATGGGCGCTGGTATCCTTTATCATCGGCAACCCGAAGCAGGGCTTTGGTTTAATTATAATCTATGCCGTTATCACTGTTATCAGGCAATATATTGAGCCGAAGATCGTTGGCGATTCGCTGGGCGTTAATCCGATTATCACCCTTGCGGGCTTATATTTCGGTTTGAAGCTTTTCGGCTTCATCGGAATGTTTATCGTGCCGATTTCGGTTATGACTCTTAAGGCGTTTAACGACACCGGCAGAATCCAACTGTGGAAAATTCCGGAGGAAAAGCGCATTGACGAAAACAGCAAGCTGATTAAAATCGAAAGAAAAAATAAGAAATAAGCATTAGTTAAAGCCTCGGTAGCTCCGAGGCTTTATTTTTTAATTATCGTAATTTTTAAGAAATTCTTTGGTGCGATCGTTGGTTGGGTTTTCAAACACAGCTTCGGGCGTTCCCTCCTCACAGATTACGCCGCCATCCATAAAGATAACCTTATCGGAAACATCATGGGCAAATTTCATTTCATGGGTTACGATAACCATCGTCATATTATCCGCTGCAAGGCTTTTGATAACCTTGAGAATTTCGCCCGTAAGCTCCGGATCAAGCGCTGAGGTTGGCTCATCAAAAAACAGGATTTTGGGATTCATTGAAAGCGCCCTTGCAATGGAAACCCTTTGCTGCTGCCCGCCCGAAAGCTCGCATGGATAAGCGTCTCTTTTATCTGCAAGCCCCATTTTTTTGAGGAGCGAAAGGGCGGTTTTTTCAGCATCTGACTTGCTTTTGCCGAGAACAACGGTTTGCGCCTCAGTTAAATTACGCATAACCGAAAAATGCGGAAACAAATTGAAATCCTGAAAAACAAGGCCAAAAAATTCGCGGATGCTTTTTAGCTGCTTTTTATCCGCATATTTTGCTGAGCCGTTTTCGGTTTTTACAAGCACCATATCGCCGTAAGTTATTGTGCCCTCATCAACGGTTTCAAGAGTTGTGCAGCAGCGAAGCAGAGTTGATTTTCCCGAACCCGACGGGCCGATAATTGAAACGACCTCACCCTCATTAACCTCAAAGGAAATGCTTTTCAAAACCTGATTATTTCCAAAGCTTTTCTTTAAACTTTCAACCTTTAACAATGCCATTTCATTCCCTCCTTATCTGTAATAGCTGAGCTTCTTTTCAGCTCTCTCAAGCAGGAATGCAACAACCAGGTTTGTTACATAATAAAACGCGCCTGCAACAAACAGGGGAAGAATTGAGCTTTGCGAGGTTACGCACTGCTTTGCAGTTGTGAACATCTCAACATAGGAAATGGCAAATGCAAGCGAGGTATCCTTAACCAGGGTTATGGTTTCATTGGTTATGCTTGGCAAAACAATCTTGATAACCTGTGGCAGAATAATTCTGAAGAAGGTTTGCGCCTTTGTGAAGCCCAAGACCTCCGCAGCCTCATACTGGCCGACCTTTATTGCCTCAATACCGCCGCGGTAAATCTCTGCAAAATAAGCGGCATAATTAATTGCAAAGCCGATAATAACCGCCCAGAAGCGATAATCATTGCTGATGCGGATTCCGAAAACATAATATGGCGCGAAAAACACAACAACCAGCTGAAGCATAAGCGGTGTGCCGCGCATAGCGGAAATATAAAGCTTTGTGATTAACTGCAACGGCTTAAACTTGCTCATTCTGCACACGCACACTAAAAGGCCAAGCGGCGTTGAAAGCAGCATTGTTAGGGCAAAAATAATCATTGATTTGCCGTAAAACTGCCACAGCAGAGAAAAGGTTACGCTGAAATCAAACTTCATTAAAATGGGTGAAATCATCATACTTAAAAGCTCCGAAAACAGAATAAAGAATAAATTATAAAAAATTCAGGGAGGAGCAATTCCTCCCTGTAAATACGATATTTAATATTCGTAAAACGGTGCCTGATAATTATTCAGCAGCCCAGACAGTTGCATCATAACCGAAATACTTTTGTGAAATTTCTGCAACCTTGCCGTTTTCAGCAAGAGTGTCAAGAGCGGCCTGAATGTCATTAACAAGCTCTGTGTTGCCCTTTGCGGCAGCAACGCCGTAATCCTCTGTTGAAAGCTTTTCATCAAGAATCTTGAAGCCGTCAACATCGCCGTTTGCAATTTTAACTGTGATTACCTGCTCATCAATAACAAGTGCATCAATGCTGCCTGCCTTAAGCTCCATAAGCGCGGTTTCATAACCGTCAAACTGCATTGGTTCGCCGTTCTTAATGATGCCCATAAGCTCTTCATTTTCTTCGATTGCAGCAAGGCCACTGGAATCCTTCTGTGTGCCGACAAGCTTATCGGCAAGGTCTGCAACAGTGTTAATGCCGCTGTTTTCAGCAACAAGAACAACCTGTGAATTGCTCATATATGGCTTTGTCCACTCATAATCATCTTCCCTGCCCTGGATTGTGAAGCCATTCCACATAATATCAACATTGCCGGAGGAGATTTCAGTGTCCTTATTATCCCAGGAAATCGGAACAAGCTCAACGCTGTCATAATCATCCATGATTGCAACGCATTCCTTTGCGAGATCAAGATCAAAGCCAATCCATTCGCCGTTAGCATCGGTGTAACCGAATGGTTCAAAGCCGTCTTGGTCAAAGCCAACCTTAAGAACTCTACTCTGTGAAGCGTTCTCTCCGCCGGAGCAAGCTGCAAATACCGCGCCAATCATAAGCACCGCAAGAAGCACTGCAATAATTTTCTTTAAGTTCTTCATTATAATTCTCCTTAAAAATAATTCACATTTATTAATGCTGATTTATTTTACCGTATTAGCGCACTAAAGTCAAGCCCTGTTTTTATTTGTGCCTATGAGAAATCAACAGTATGTGACAAAATCATTCAGCCGGAGATGTTATAATCGTTGATAATAAAAGGCATAAAAACGGGTTAAGGCTTGCCGCCTTAACCCGTTTTTTAACGCAATTATCACGAAAAAGATGCGATTTTAGAGCTAACATTCTTTAGAGAAGGTGCCATAACGAAGGTTTTGAAAGTAAGTAGAAACAATCGTTACGGCATTTTGCATTTTACAACAATAATCAACTTTAATATTGGAGGAAAATGCAATGAAAAAGCATATTACTGATAAGAAAAACGGACTTGACTATACACTTGTGAGTGGTGTGTATCTACCAAACCTTATATCAACTGAAACAAATTATGAAATCGGTATTTGGGGGATGAGGTATTATGATTATATCAAAGAGCATCGCCCTGCGTTTTGTAGCTCACTTATGGTACAATGTAAATTGAATACGCATTTGCACGAGGTGGATGCCAGAGCGATGGAGGTGTACGATACACTTGTAAAGCAGCTTGCCGAAAAGCAAGGTGTTACAGAACAGCTGAAGGCTGATAACCAAATGCTGTGGGTGCAAAAGATGACGAATATCGCTAACCAAGCAAGAGAGATTGTCTATAACGAAGTGATTTATGCGAGGTAATGTTATGGATATTCTTGAAGAACTTTGGTACGGCAATATTACACCGACAGAATATAGTCGCATTGAAAACAATACAAGATACAAGGAAGCACTAAGGTTAGTCAATCAAAATCAGGAATGTTTGAAAGCAACTCTGACAGATGAGCAAAACGAGTTATTAGAAAGACTACTTACTGCGAGCGAAGAATTTGCAAACCTTATTGAGCTTGATTGCTTCAAGGTTGGTGTCAAATTAGGTGCAAGATTCATAATAGAAGCATATACATAAGTTGAGGCGAGGAGAAATCCTCGCCTTTTCTCTTTACCGTCTTGACCAGTAAAAAATGGTTTTTAGCAAATAACAACACTTGAAATGATGAAAAATATGCAAAACGGAAACTGTAAAAGTATTCTGTGTTTTTCTCAGTTCTTAAGCAGTGAAAAGTCATCGAATAATAGCTTTTTTGAAATAATTATAACTAATTTATTTAGTTTCATATGTATGGTGTTAATTATACATTTAAATAAACATCTTTGCTGTCCAAGTATGAAAATTGTCTAACATAAAGTGATAATGTTGAAAAAAATATAGCAGATTTTACAAAAATCGATTTGTGTATTGACTTTTTCGGAAAACGGGTGTAACCTTTACTTGTAAGGCAAAGGGGTCTTTGAGGAAACTCAAGGACCCTTTCACTATTTAACAGAATATTTGGGCAATGGAGTCTTTGAGTTTATCTCAAAGACTCTTTTCCTTTAAATATGACGATAGGCAATGGCGTCTTTTGTAGCAATACAAAAGGCGCCTTTCGCTATATAAAAAACTTTTAGGAGGAAACACTATGAGCAAAATGACAAAGGAACAGATTTTACAGAGCGCAAAGGAAAATAATGTTGAATTCGTCAGACTTCAGTTTACTGACCTGTTCGGCAAAATGAAGAATGTGGCTATTACGGTGTCACAGCTTGAAAAAGCACTGGAGAACGACTGTATGTTTGACGGCTCGTCCATCGACGGCTTCGTTCGTATTGACGAGAGTGATATGTACCTTCATCCCGATTACGATACATGGGCAATCGTTCCCTGGAGAAAGCACGAGAATATTCAGACGGGCAGACTTATCTGCTCCGTATATAAAGCGGACAATAAAACACCGTTTGAAGGCGACCCGAGAAACGTGTTAATCAAAGTAATGGAGGAAGCAAAGAAGCTCGGCTACGGCTTCAATGTCGGTCCCGAATGTGAATTCTTCCTTTTCAAGCTTGACGAGGACGGCAAGCCTACCATTGAGCTCGGCGATGAGGCAGGTTACTTCGACCTCAACCCGATTGACCACGGCGAAAACTGCCGCAGGGATATCTGCCTTGCGCTTGAAGAAATGGGATATACCATTGAAGCGTCGCACCACGAAGTTGCACAGGGTCAGCACGAGATTGACTTCCAGTTCGGCGACGGACTTCTCACTGCTGACAGAGTAATGACCTTTAAGCATGTTGTTAAAACCTACGCAACCAAGCACGGCTTACATGCATCCTTTATGCCGAAGCCGATTCACGGTATCAACGGCAGCGGTATGCATACGAATATGAGCCTTTACGATATCGCAACAGGTAAGAACGTTTTTGACGACCCGAACGGCGAGCTTGGTCTTTCCAAAGAAGCATATTCCTTTATCGCGGGAATTATGGAGCACGTCAAGGGTATTGCGATATTTTCAAACCCAACCGTAAACTCATACAAAAGGCTTGTTCCGGGCTATGAGGCTCCAAGCTATTTAGTATGGTCAACCTCAAACAGAAGCTGCCTTGTAAGAATTCCCGCCTCAAGAGGAAAAGGCACAAGGGTTGAGCTTCGCTGCCCCGACCCGACCTGCAACCCCTATCTTGAAATGGCGCTTTGCCTTGCCGCAGGTCTTGACGGTATTAAGCGAGGACTTGTACCGAAGCCCAGCTATGATGAAAACGTTTTCGTTCTTTCGGATGAAGAACTGAAAGAGGAAGGCATTGACTGCTTGCCCGGCTCACTTGAAGAAGCAATAAAGGAAGCAGAAAAAGACCCGTTCATCAAAGAAACTCTCGGCGAGCATGTATATAACAACTACATTGAGGGTAAGAAGCGCGAATGGGATGAATACAAACACAGATTAGTCAATGGGAAATTGACAGATATATGATTAACCACTAAAAGACTTTACAATTGTTATAATTCACTTGCAACGGGGTAGGTAGAAAGCTTGCGGCTATTATTCTGCTTATCCCGTTCTCTCTTCCTGTAAAGGGGGTACTCCCCCTGCCTTTACAACTTCAGACTGCGATAGTATGCCTGATTTGGGGGAGTATTCCACAGGAGAGAATAGGCAAAGCAAGACGAATCCGAATCGCCGAAATGCTGTATTTAAGCGAACTTTGGCATTTTCGTTCTTGTTTTGTTATAGGAGGACAGAAAATGAGTGATTCAATTTTATCCGCTGTTTCAGACAGCGTGTTCGGCGTTTGGTTTTTAATCGGTGCGGCGCTTGTGTTTTTTATGCAGTGCGGCTTTGCCATGGTAGAAAGCGGCTTTACCAGAGCGAAGAACGCAGGCAATATTATTATGAAAAACCTGATGGATTTCTGTATCGGAGCGGTTATGTTTATTCTGCTCGGATTCGGCTTGATGATGGGCGAGGAATGTCTTGGAGGTCTTATCGGTATGCCGACGCTCGGCGTGTTCACCGATTATGCACATTTCGACTGGTCAAACTTCGTGTTCAACCTTGTGTTCTGTGCTACGGCAGCCACCATCGTTTCAGGCGCTATGGCGGAGAGAACAAAGTTTTCGGCTTACTGCATTTATTCCGCAGTAATTTCCGCCGTTGTTTATCCCGTTGAAGCAGGATGGATATGGAACGGCGAGGGATGGCTTGCTAAACTCGGCTTCCACGATTTTGCAGGCTCAACGGCTATTCATATGGTCGGCGGTATTGCAGCGTTCATCGGTGCAGCAATGCTCGGACCGCGTATCGGCAAATATAAGCTTGACAAAAAGACGGGCAAGAAAATTGCAAGAGCAATCCCCGGGCACAACCTGACGGTAGGTGCGCTCGGCGTGTTCATTCTTTGGTTCGGATGGTACGGCTTTAACGGTGCTGCCGCAACAAGCGTTGATATGCTTGCATCAATTTTTGTTACAACTACGCTTGCACCGGCGGTTGCAACGGTAGTTACAATGATTTTCACCTGGGTAAAGGACGGCAAGCCCGATGTTTCGATGAGCCTTAACGCCTCGCTTGCAGGCTTGGTAGCGATTACCGCTCCCTGTGATTGCACGGATGCACTCGGCTCCATCATTATCGGCGCCGTTTCGGGTGTTCTTGTTGTCGTTGCCGTTGAATTCATTGATAAGAAATTACATATTGACGACCCCGTCGGTGCGTGTGCCGTGCATTTGGCAAACGGCATCTGGGGAACCTTCGCAGTCGGTCTGTTTTCTACAGGTGCAGACGGAGTAGGTAAAGGTCTGTTCCACGGCGGAGGCTTTAAGCAGCTTGGTATTCAGGCGCTCGGCTTTTTCGCAGTTGCTGCCTGGACGGTTTGCACAATGCTGATTGTTTTCACGGCAATTAAGAAATTCCATGGGCTTCGTGTTTCAGAAGAAGAGGAAATCAAAGGTCTTGACGCTACGGAGCATAACCTCCCGTCAGCATATGCGGACTTTATGCCGGCTATGGCGGTAGCAACCTCCGCCTCTATGAAGGCGGTGCTGCCTGAGGCAAAAGAGATTGTCGGCGCTCCGATTGAGCCTGTTGAAAGAGCCGTACCTGTTGAATCATATATTACGAAAAGCAAGCCGAAACTTACAAAACTTGTTATGGTATTCAATCCTGCACGCTTTGAAGCAGTTAAGGATGCCATGAATGAAATCGGCGTAACGGGTATGACGGTAACCAATGTAATGGGCTGCGGCGTTCAGAAGGGACACAACATTAAGAAATACCGTGGCGTTGAGATTGAAGAAATGAATCTCAACCCGAAAATGAAACTTGAAATGGTAGTTTCCGCCGTTCCCGTTTCAGACGTTGTAGAGGCGGCACGAAGAGTGCTTTACACAGGCAATATCGGCGACGGCAAAATCTTCATCTATGAGGTTGACGACGTTGTCAAAGTCAGAACCGGAGAGCATGGATACGATGCATTGCAAGGCGAAGACGACATTTAATTTGTTGATTAATACAAATAAAAGGGCGGAGTTTCTCCGCCCATAAAGCGTATAAAAAGGAAGAGAGATTATGTGTTCAATTATGGGATATTGCAGCCCTGAGGCTGATTTGAAAATATTTAAAAAAGGCTTTGTACGCACGAAGTCGCGCGGACCCGATGACAGCAGAATTGTGGATACGGGAAAAGGACTGCTCGGCTTTCACAGACTGTCGATTATGGGGCTGACTCCGTCAGGTATGCAGCCCTTTGAGCGTGACGGAAGCTACGTTGTGTGCAACGGTGAACTTTACGGTTTTGAAAAGGAAAAGGAACTACTCAAAGAGAAGGGTTATTCTTTTCAGTCGGACAGCGACTGCGAGATTATTCTTCCTATGTATTTTGAATACGGAGTGGAAATGTTTGCAAGGCTTGACGCAGAATTTGCCTGCATTATCTATGACGGCAGAACAGGTGAATTTATCGCCGCCCGTGACCCTATCGGTATCCGTCCGCTTTATTACGGCTATGACGGAAGCGGCAACATTTTGTTTGCAAGCGAAGCGAAAAACCTTGTCGGTCTTGCAGAGAAAATTATGCCGTTCCCACCCGGTCATTATTATAAAAATGGTGAATTCATTTGTTACTGCGACATCGCTAAAGCTGAAACAATCTGCAACGATGATGTTGAAACGGCTTGCAGCGTTATCTGTGATAAGCTGACATCAGGCGTTAAGAAGCGCCTTGTATCAGATGCGAAAGTTGGCTTTCTGCTTTCGGGCGGTCTGGATTCCTCGCTTGTCTGCGCCATAGCGGCAAAGGAAAGCGAAAAACCAATTGAAACCTTTGCCATCGGCATGAGCGAGGACGCCATTGATTTGAAATACGCAAGGCAGGTTGCCGATTATATCGGCTCTCATCATACGGAAATATATATGACGCCTGATGAAGTTATTTCTTCGCTTGAAGAATTAATAAAGCTTCTCGGAACATATGATATAACAACCGTTCGCGCAAGTATGGGTATGTACCTTTTATGCAAGGCAATCCACAAAAAGACGGATATCCGCGTACTTCTCACGGGCGAGATTTCAGACGAACTGTTCGGCTATAAATATACGGATTTTGCACCGTCAGCTAGTGCATTCCAGAAGGAAGCGGAAAAGCGAATCAGAGAACTGCATATGTACGATGTGCTTCGTGCAGACCGCTGTATTTCCGTAAGCTCCCTGGAAGCCAGAGTACCCTTCGGCGATTTGGATTTCGTTCGCTATGTGATGAGCCTTGACCCTGAAATTAAAATTAACAAATACGGCAAGGGGAAATATCTTCTGCGCCACGCATTTGAAGGAATGGGGCTTCTTCCTGATTCTATTCTCTGGCGTGAAAAGGCGGCGTTTTCAGATGCGGTAGGTCATTCTATGGTGGACTACCTCAAGGAATATGCCCAGAGTCAGTATACAGACGACGAATTTGAAAAATTAAGGCTCAAATACAGCCACGCACAGCCCTTCACAAAGGAATCGCTCTTGTACCGAGAGATATTTGAAAAATACTATCCGGGACAGGCAGAAATGATTGCCGACTTCTGGATGCCGAATAAAGAATGGGAGGGCTGTGATGTAAACGACCCCTCCGCCCGCGTTCTTTCTAACTACGGAGAAAGCGGAAAATAAATGATAGGTGATAGTAATGTTTGATGCAGAGAAGGTTAAGGACGATTGCGTTAAATGGATTAGAGAGTTTTTTGAAGAAAACGGAAAAGGTTGTAATGCAATTGTTGGAATTTCAGGCGGAAAGGACAGCTCCGTTGTCGCCGCCTTATGTGTCGAAGCACTTGGCAGAGATAGAGTAATCGGCGTACTGATGCCAAACGGTGAGCAGTCGGATATTGATATGGCAAGACTGCTTGTTAAGCACCTTAACATAAAAAGTTATACAGTGAATATAAAAGCCGCAGTTGACGGTGTTATTTCAGCCTTACCGTTTGATGCGACTCCTCAGACACTAACGAATATCCCTGCAAGAATACGAATGACAACGCTTTACGCAGTTGCACAAAGTCATAACGGAAGGGTTGCCAACACCTGTAATCTTAGTGAGGATTGGGTCGGCTACTCAACCCGATACGGCGACAATGCAGGCGATTTCAGTCCCTGCTCATTTCTGACTGTCCAGGAGGTTAAGGAGATAGGCAGATTGTTAAAACTTCCGAATGCTCTTGTTGATAAAACGCCGATTGACGGGCTCTGCGGTAAAACGGACGAGAAAAACCTCGGCTTTACCTATGAGGTGCTTGACCGCTATATCCGAACAGGGCAGATTGACGATAAAGACATCAAAGCAGTCATTGACAAAAAGCATAAAGATAATCTGTTTAAGCTATCTTATATGCCCTGCTTTCGCTATGAACCGTAAACAATAAACTTTTGGGAAAGAGAGATGCAATATGTTAAAGGNNGGCGATTATTGACAGAAAGGGCGGCTTGATAAACGGCTCTGAAATCATAAAATCCATTGCCCTGATGCACGACCGCTCCAACGGTCTTGGCGGCGGCTTTGCAGCTTACGGAATTTACCCCGAGCATAAGGACGATTATGCTTTTCACATTTTTTACGAAAACAAGGAAGCCCATCAGAAGTGCGAGGAGTTTCTGTTTAAGCATTTCAATATTGACGCGGCTGAAAGAATACCTACCAAAAAGGTTGCTTCCATTGAAAACGGACCTGATATCTGGCGTTATTTCGGCAGGGTGAACAGAGTCCGTATGAAAAACTCCCGTCTTGACGAGGGTGAATATGTGGTACAGTGCGTAACAAAAGTCAATGCCGCCTATGAAGGCGCATATATCTTTTCGTCAGGCAAAAATATGGGCTGTTTCAAGGCGGTAGGCTATCCCGAGGATGTCGGCGAATTCTATATGCTTGATCAGTATAACGCTTATCTCTGGACGGCGCACGGCAGATTTCCTACCAACACACCGGGCTGGTGGGGCGGTGCGCACCCGTTCAATATCCTTGACTGGTCCATTGTGCATAATGGCGAAATATCGAGCTATGACGCTAACAGAAGATATATTGAGCAGTTTGGCTATAAATGTACGATGCAGACGGATACCGAGGTTATCACCTATCTGTTTGACCATTTAATCCGTCATCACGGCTTGCCGACAAACGTTGCAGCTGATGTTTTAACCGCCCCCGAATGGGATGAAATTGACCGAATGGATAAGGAAAAGAAGGAGTATTTCACCAACCTTCGAGCCATTTACAGCGGCGCGCTTGTCAACGGACCGTTTTCCGTTATCCTCGGCTCAAACAAGGGACTGCTTGCAATCAATGACCGCTTAAAGCTTCGTTCACTGACGGCGGCAACCAAGGGCGACAGAGCCTATTTTGCAAGCGAGGAAAGCGCGATTCGCATTATATGCCCCGATCCTGAAAAGGTATGGTCGGTAAGCGGCGCGGACCCCGTGTTTGTTCCGCTTGAACCCCCTGAAAAGGAGGATGAATGATTATGGTAAATTACATCCCCCGAAGATTTACTGTCGTTCGTGACAGAGAGCTTTGCATTGACTGCGGCTGCTGCGTTCGACAATGCTCAAACGAATGTCACTATTTTTCAGACGACGGCAAAACAGCGCTTGTGAAATCAGATAATTGCGTTGCCTGTCACCGCTGCGTCGATTTATGCCCGACAGGCGCTTTACGAATAGAAAAATATATTTGTGATTACAGGGATAACGCTAACTGGACGCCGCAGTATCAGCAGGAAATCTGCCGTCAGGCGTCAACGGGCGGCGTATTGCTTTCCGGCATGGGAACGCCGAAGGATTATCCGATTTATTGGGATAAAATTCTGCTCAATGCTTCTCAGGTAACAAATCCCTCCATTGACCCCTTGCGCGAGCCGATGGAAATCAGAACCATTCTCGGCAGAAAACCCGAAAAAATCACAGTTGAAAGAAAAGGTAAATCCACAGTGAAAATGCCTCCGCAGGTAGTACTTGAAACGCCGATAATGTTTTCGGCGATGTCCTTTGGCTCCATCAGCCTTAATGCTCAGAAATCGCTTGCCATGGCGGCGAAGAATCTCGGTACGCTTTTTAACACGGGTGAAGGCGGCTTGCATCCCGATTTGAAGGATTACACGGACTGCGCCATTGTTCAGGTGGCGTCGGGCAGGTTCGGCGTTCATAAGGATTATCTGAATCATTCACGCTTCGTTGAAATAAAAATCGGTCAGGGCGCAAAGCCGGGTATCGGCGGTCATCTCCCGGGCGAAAAGGTTAATGTGGAAGTGAGCAATGCCCGAATGATTCCCGAAGGCTCGGACGCTATTTCTCCTGCGCCGCACCACGATATTTATTCC
>DCTO01000034.1 GCA_002329285.1 Ruminococcaceae bacterium UBA1438 | reverse complement strand
GTCGCCGCAGAGCTTGCCGTTTTCATCCCTGTTCATGCCGACATCGATAACAACAGCGCCCTCCTTAACCATATCGGCGGTAACAAATTTTGCCCTGCCGATTGCGGCAACAAGAATGTCTGCTTCCTTGGTGATATCAGCAAGATTGCGGGTTTTTGAATGGGTGATTTCAACCGTTGCATTTTCATGAAGGAGCAGCATTGCCATCGGCTTGCCGACGATATTGCTTCTGCCGATAACAACGGCCTTTTTGCCGGTTACATCAACGCCTGTTGAATGAATAAGCTCCATAACGCCCGCAGGAGTGCACGGCAGAAAATTATAATCTCCGATCATAATTGCGCCGACATTAACCGGATGAAAAGCATCAACATCCTTAATCGGATTAATTCGGTTAATAACCTCTTTATCATCAAGGTGTGAGGGCAGCGGAAGCTGGCAAAGAATGCCGTTAATATCACTTCTGTTATTAAGCTCCTCAACAAGAGCGTTAAGCTCCTCCTGTGTTGTGTTTTCAGGCAGGGCATATTTCTCGCTGAAGAAGCCAACCTCTTCGCAAGCCTTTTCCTTATTTCTTACATAAACCTGAGAAGCAGGATCCTCGCCAACGATAATAACGGCAAGGCCGGGAGTTATGCCCCTTTTTTTGAGCTGCTCCGTTTCACCTGCGACGCGGGTGCGAACAGCAGCCGAAACTACTTTTCCGTCAATAATAGCCATAATTTTTACCTCACATCAAAGAACCTTAAAGAAATCGTTTTCGCCTGAAGTTGCGGTGCCCTGTGCATAATTATACACCGTTAAAACAGGCGCATAAGCAGGCTCAAGGGGCGGCGGATTAAGCTGATATCTGCGCGGCAGAGTGCCCTTTTTCAGCTTAACAAAAAGGGAGATAAGCCATACCGTGAACGCAACAACGATAATTGCTGAAAGCAGCTGGCTGACTCTGATATTTGTTTGGCCGATATACAGGCTATCCGTCCTCATACCCTCAACAATCATACGCTCAAGGCCGTAACCGATGCCGTAAAGCAGGAACACCTCGCCCCTGAATTTGCGGCGCTTTGTTACAACATAATGAAGCAGGAAAAACAGCAGGATGCACCAAACGCTTTCATAAAGAAAGGTTGGATGAACTGCCTGGGCAGGATTAACCTCCATACCCTTTTCGGCAAGAAGCTCCTGACTTGCTTCCAGAGAATCCCTGATTTTTGTTGACCACATTCTGAATATAGCGGTACTTGTGTTTGTTCCAAAGGCCTCCTGATTAAAGAAATTACCCCAGCGCCCGATGCCCTGGCCGATAAGCAGGCCGAGCGCGCCGAGATCAAGCAAATTCTGAAAATTGATTTTGCCGACCTTGCAGCCGATTACGGCGCCGATTAACGCGCCGATAATGCCGCCGTAAATGGCAATACCGCCATTCCAGATTGCAATGATTTCATTTTTATGCACCGAATAATATTGCCATTCAAAAATGACGTAATAAGCTCTGGCGCAGATAATTCCGAAAATTGTGCCCCAGATGAGAACGTCCGTCATACCGTCAAGGCTCATTTTCCATTTATAAGCCATTCTGCCTCCGTAAAGCACGGCAAGCCCGAAGCCGAAGGCAATGATAAGTCCATACCAATGGATTTCATAGCTGCCGATTGTGAAGGCAACAGACGGCACATTGAAGCTTATTCCCAAACCGTCAAAAAAGACCTTTGTGTAATCACTCATATTATAACTCCCGTTCATTTTATTTTCAGGAATGCAGATATAATAACACATTATGCCGAATATTTCCACCCTAAATATTTGCATGGATGCAGATAATGCCCGAGGGGGTTATATCAACAATGCCGTAACGCCCGTCCTGAACAGCGCCGGGATTGAAGATATGCAGCCCGTTTTCATAATGATAATACGGGGTGTGGGTGTGCCCGAAAAGAACTAAATCCGCACCGCATTCCTTTGCCTTTTGCTCAAGCAGCTGAAGCCCGTGCTTAACATAAAGCGTGTGCCCGTGGCACAAAAGCACCTTTGCACCGCCCGCTGAAAAAAATTCAACATCCGGAAGCTCGCTCCCCCAATCGCAGTTACCGCAAACGGCAACAGTTTTCAAGCGGCTGCCGAAACAGAGTTTTGCATCCTCAAGATCCCTGCCGTTATTGCAATCACCGAGGTTAACAAAATAATCCATATTATTAATATGGCGCTCTGCAATATCAAAAATACTGCCATTTCTGCCATGGCTGTCCGTTGTTACAATCAATCTCATTCATAATAGCCCCCGTAATTTCATAAATATTATTATAAACCAAACCAAAGAAAAAATAAAGGTGTGATATTTTTGCAATCAAACTTTAATGACAGGGATATGCAAAAAATTATGAAACGCGCTTCAAGCAAGGGCATTGACGTTAACAAAATGAAGGAGGCCGCGCAAAAGGGCGAACTTGAGGATTTCATAGGCAAAAGCCTTTCACCTGACGCCGGCAAAAAGCTGAAAGCGGTTTTATCAGACAAGGCCGCAACAGAAAAGCTGCTTGCAACCGACGAAGCCAAAAAGCTGCTTGAAACGCTTTTAAATCAAAACAAATAATCAGGGAAGCATATGGATAATAACAGCTTGGAAAATTTAAATATAAATGATATTCTCGGCAGCCTTTCCGCCGCGGATATGGATATGCTCAAGAACGCCGCTGCCTCAATTCTGGGCGGGGAAAGCGGCGAAAAGGCACCGCCGGTGCCAAGCCTGCC
>DCTO01000115.1:31496-36017 GCA_002329285.1 Ruminococcaceae bacterium UBA1438 | reverse complement strand
GCGTGGTTTTCGTTATACAATAAAATTGCCAAAAATGTCAACGACACTTTTGGCAATTCTTTTATTTTTAAGTTTTCTTATGAAAGAAGCATGCGGTCATTATCAAGCATTTTGCCTGCGATTGCTTTGAACTGCTCCAGCAAATCAATAATCGTGAGCTTGCTTCTATCCTCGCCCTTAACGTCAAGAATAATCTGCCCGTCATTCATCATAACGGTTCTGTTTCCCATATCAAGAGCGGATTGCATATTATGAGTGATCATAAGGCAGGTTAAATTATTCTCTGCAACAACGCTTTGAGTGAGCTTAAGCACCTTTTCAGCCGTGCCGGGGTCAAGCGCTGCCGTGTGCTCATCAAGCAAAAGAAGGCTTGGCGGATTATATGTTGCCATAACCAAAGTCAGCGCCTGCCTCTGCCCGCCCGAAAGCAGGCCGACGGGCTGATTCATTCTGTCCTCAAGCCCCATATCAAGCTGGGCAAGCCTCTCCTTAAACTCCTGCTTATCCTTATGCGAAACATGGCTGAGCCAACCGCCCTTACCCGCTGCAAGCGCAAGATTCTCCTCAATGCTCATATCCGGAGCGCTACCGCGCATAGGGTCCTGAAAAAGTCTGCCGATTTTCTTTGCGCGCTGGTGAACGGGCTGAAAAGTGATATCCTCGCCCGAGAGCATAATCTTGCCGCTGTCAGTATAAAAATCCCCCGCAATTGCATTAAAGAGAGTTGATTTTCCCGCGCCGTTTGCGCCTATGATGGTGATAAAATCGCCATCTTCAACCTCAAGGGACAAATCCCTTATTGCGGTTTTTGCATTAACCGTGCCCGGATAAAAGGTTTTGGAAATATTTGAAATACTGAGCATTATTCCTGCACCTCCTTATTGAAACGGTGCTGAATTCTGCGCACCAGAAGCGGATATTTGCTTTTCAGATAAGGCCCGGAAATTGCAATAATAACAATCACGGAGGAAACCAGCTTTAGCATTGAAGCCGGCATATGGAAGCGAAGCGCAATTGCATAAACAACCCTGAAAATAATTGCGCCGAAAACAACGCCGATTGCTTTTACGGGAACCTTGCCCTTTGGGAAAAAGGCCCCGCCGATAAGAAGCGAAGCAAGCGCAATGGTTACCATACCAGTGCCGATATCAATATTAACGGATTTTTGGGATTGCGCCAAAAGACAGCCGGAAAGCCCCGTGAATGCATTTGCAACACAGAGGCCGACGATTGTTGTGAACGCCGGATTGATTGAGGAGGAGCGCACCATATCGGGATTATTGCCCGTTGCCCTGATTGCAAGGCCAAGCTTTGTTCTCAAAAAGAGCGATAAAAACAGCACAACAAGCGCAACCGCTGCCAGCGCAATAATCAGCCTTGAAAATTTGCCGAGCGGGCTGCCCTCAAGCAGCGAAGCAAGCTTTGTGAACACCGTTTCGGTTTTATTCATATTGAGCAGAGAGGAATTTTTCATAACGGCAATATTAATTGAATAAAGCGCCGTGTTAACAATAATTCCCGCCAATAGGCTATCCACGCCCATTTTGGTTTGCAACAGAGCAGTTACAAAGCCCGAAACAACGCCCGCCAGCATTGCTGCGCCGAGCGAAAGATAAGGATGCCCTGAAATTGCAACGACTGCGCCGACTGCAGCGCCGAGAGTGAAGCACCCATCCGTTGATAAATCGCAAACGTTGAGCATTGAATAACTCAGGAAAAGCGCCAGCACCGTGAGTGCACTGATAAGGCCGAGCTCCAATGAATTCTGCCCTAAATTTAATATTGATACAATATCCATAATGTTTACCTAACGCGAAGCAGATAACCGCAAAAAAGCGGTTATCTGCTGTTATAATATACTTTTATTTATAAATTATTTTGCAAGAATGAGATTGAAGATTGCCTCTGTGTCAAGATAATCCGATGTGCCTGTAACATTGCTGCCCGGCGCTTCAAGAGAAGCAACAAGCTCTGTTGAAATCGGATCTGAAACTGCGGCGAAAACAACGGGTGTGTCCGTTCCCTCTGTTGCAGACTGCATTGCCATTGCAACCGGGGTTGCAACGCCAACCATGAGATCAACATTATCGGCTGTGAAATTCTCAATAATCTGGCCCATAACGTTTGAATCCGCATTGCAGTTATCATAAACGATATCAAAAGCAACGCCCTTTTCCTTGCCGACGGAATCAAGCTGAACTTTAATGTTGCTTACAATCTGATTGAGCGAAGCATCATCAACATAATTGCAAATGCCAACCTTATAAACGGTTGATGCATTCTCTGCGCCGACTGTGCCTGAAGCAAGCGCAGAAGCAGGATTTGAGGCATTGGGATCCTCAAAGCTTTCCGCAGTTGTGATTTCCTTGATTGCCTGGCAGAAAGGAGTGTATAAGGTTTTGATTTCATCAAGATTATAGCCAAGCTTTTCGCAGATTTCGGTGTTAATTGTTGCAGTGCCGTTATCAAAGGTTGAAACGGGAAGCGTTGCCGGATCCTTGCCGTTAACAAGGATATCAACAACCATGTTTGCAGTTACTACGCCGAGATTTGCATAATCAACGCCGTAGCCAAGGAAGGCACCGTTAAGCGCAAAGGAATCAGCGCCTGTGAAATGAGGAATTCCTGCCTCTGCAAGCTTCTCATAAATGGTGAGCTCTGCCGTCATAATAGTGTTATCGGTTGGGGTGAAGATTGCGGTTACGCCATCAGCAATTGCAGAATCAACTGCAAGGCTGACCTCATCAACGGTTGTGCCGGTATATTCCCTGTAATCTACGCCCTTTTCCTCAAGATAAGCCTTTGCCGCTGCAATAGCGCTTGTTGAGGCATCCTGGCCTGCATCATAAAGAAGGCCGATAAGCTGTGTATCTGCTGTGTTATTGTCTGATGTGTTTGCGTTTTCATTATTTGCGCAAGCGGCAAACATAACCGCCGTTAATGCTATTGCGAGAATAACTGCTAAAACTCTCTTTAAATTTTTCATTTTCTTTACCTCATATATTGTTATAGTTATAATTATTCATTAACCTGCGGAAGCTTTGCCGCATATTCCGCAAGCTCTGCATCAGTTGGAATATAATCATCCATCTTGCCGTCATGGAACTTTTCATAAGCAACCATATCGAAATAACCGGTGCCTGTGAGGCCGAAGACGATGGTTTTTTCCTCGCCTGTTTTCTTGCATTTGAGCGCCTCATCAATCGCAACTCGGATTGCATGTGAGCTTTCGGGAGCGGGAAGAATGCCCTCAACCCTTGCAAACTGCTCTGCAGCCTCAAACACCTTGGTTTGCTCAACTGAAACGGCTTCCATAAGCCCGTCATCATAAAGCTGTGAAAGCACGGGGCTCATGCCGTGATATCTTAAACCGCCGGCATGATTTGCCGAAGGAATGAAATCAGAGCCGAGTGTGTACATCTTTGCAAGCGGGCAAACCATACCGGTGTCGCAAAAATCATAAGCGAATTTGCCCCTGGTGAAACTTGGGCAGCTTGCAGGCTCAACAGCGATGATTCTGTAATCCGCCTCGCCGCGGAGCTTTTCGCCCATGAACGGGGAAATAAGACCGCCGAGATTTGAGCCGCCGCCTGCGCAGCCGATGATGATATCCGGCTTAATATCATATTTATTAAGCGCAGCCTTGGTTTCAAGGCCGATAACTGACTGATGAAGCAAAACCTGATTAAGAACCGAGCCAAGAACATATCTGTAACCCGGGTTTTTAACAGCAACCTCAACCGCCTCTGAAATTGCGCAGCCGAGAGATCCTGTTGTGCCGGGATGCTCTGCATTAATCTTTTTGCCGATTTCGGTTTCCATTGAAGGAGAAGGTGTTACGGAAGCGCCGTAAACCTTCATAACCTCACGCCTGAAGGGCTTTTGCTCATAAGAAACCTTAACCATATAAACCTTGCAATCAAGATCAAAATATGAGCAAGCCATTGAAAGAGCTGTTCCCCACTGGCCTGCGCCCGTTTCGGTGGTTACGCCCTTTAAGCCCTGCTTTTTAGCATAATAAGCCTGAGCGATTGCCGAATTAAGCTTATGCGAGCCGGAGGTGTTGTTGCCCTCAAATTTGTAATATATCTTTGCCGGAGTTTGCAGCTTTTCCTCAAGGCAATATGCGCGAACAAGCGGAGACGGGCGATACATTTTATAAAAATCTCTGATTTCCTGCGGGATATCAATATAAGCATTATCGTTATCAAGCTCCTGCTCAACAAGATCTCTGCAGAAAACGCCCTCAAGCTCTTCCGCCGTCATCGGCTGATGTGTTCCAGGATTGAGAAGCGGAGCAGGCTTGTTCTTCATATCCGCACGAACATTATACCATGCTTTTGGCATCTCATCTTCTTCAAGATAAATTTTATACGGGATTTTTCTTTCTTCTGCCATGATTGTTTCCTCCTTAAGTTTATTTTTTATCTGGCAAACTTTCGCGGGACAAAACAAAAAGCCCTGCCCCAACAAATGCTGGGACAGGACTGAAAGATCCTGTGGTGCCACCCGGCTTGACGC
>DCTO01000115.1:0-31457 GCA_002329285.1 Ruminococcaceae bacterium UBA1438 | reverse complement strand
CATCCCACCATCGGCGGCTCTCTTTGCAAGAACTTAAAAAGCTTACTTACCCTTTTTCATCGGTTTAACACACTATAGCATAAAAGCAATTCGCTTGTCAAGCAGAAAAAGCAAAAAACTTTTATTTTCTGTATGCTCATTTTATTCTTTTCAAACTTTATTGTTAAAAAATCGCCTGCGTCAAAACTGCGATTGACATTGCGCCAGTTTTAGAATATCATTTATTTAGGCAAACAAAAATAATTTTTCGGAGGATGAAACATGAGCTCTTTTTCAGAAGAAGCAAAAATGAGGCTTTCAGACGGCGGCTTTAACCTTGTGCTGATTTCGGGCAACAGGGTGTTTGAAAGCAAGGAAAGAGGAATCCGCGCACTGCTTTCGCTTGCAAAGAGCGGCGAGGACTGGAGCGGCGCTTCGGCAGCAGACAAAATTGTAGGCAAAGCTTCTGCCATGCTTTATTCCCTGCTTGGGGTTAGCGAGGTTTATGCCGAGGTTATGAGCCTGCCCGCAAAGGCAATGCTTGAAAAAAAGGAATTCGCTTTGAATATGCAAAGCTGACGGAAAACATCATCAACCGCGCCGGCACGGGGCTTTGCCCGATGGAGGCAACCGTTAAGGATATTGATGATTTAAACGAAGCGCTTGAGGCGCTTAGGCAAAAGGCCGCAGAGCTTGCGCAGAACAGCAAATAAAATAAACTAAAAAGACCTTCGGATTTTCAACCGAAGGTCTTTTAAACTATTTGCTGCTATTTTTTGAAGAGCCATATTGATAATTATAATTGTAATAATACTTATATCTGTATCTGTAATTATAATAACTGCTCTTATATGTGTTGCTCTTGCCGTCAGTATCATTCAGCACAAAGCCGCAGACTCTGCCGTCAAACTCCTTGAGAGTGTCCACAGTTTTCTGGAGAAGCTGAATATCCGTTGAAAGATCACGAACGACAAGCAGATAACCCGTTATGAAATTTGAAAGCAGGGTTGCATCGGTTACAATTGAAACGGGCGGAGTGTCAATAAAGATGAAATCAAAGCGCTCCTTAAGATAATCGATGAGCTCATGCATTGTGTCACCCGACATGATTTCCGATGGATTCGGAGGAATTTCACCCGAGGTTATGAAATAGAGATTTTCCGTTTCAGACTGCTTGAGGCTGACCGTGGTTTCAAGCTTTGCCAAAACCTCTGAAAGCCCGTTTTTTCTGGGAACGTTAAAATACTTGTGGATTGAAGGATTGCGCATATCGGAATCAATAATCAGGGTTTTTTTGCCCATCATTGCAAAGGAGGTTGCAAGATTGATTGTGTTGATAGTTTTTCCCTCTGAGGCATCCGCGCTGGTTACGGCAAACACCGGGCATTTCTCACCGTTTGCCGCGAAAATAAGCTTGGTTCTTGCAAGGTTATACGCCTCTTTGATAAGGAAGGGCGAATTTGAGGAAAGCATCTTATCCCTGTCCTTTTTAACAAAGCGAGTGCCTCGGCTAATTATTGTTGTTTTCTTCATATGCACCCTCCTTTCCTCTGGTGTTTGTGATCTGCGGAATGTTTGCGATTACCGGGATATCGAAATAGTATTCCAAATCTCCCTCGCCCTTAACCTTTGTATTAAGGCTTTCCTTAATAATAATAATAATTACCGCTAAAAGCGCACCGCAGAAGGCGGAAAGCGCCGTGTTGAGCATAATGTTCGGAGATGAAGGTGTTGTTGGCTCAACGGCATAATCAACAACCGCAGCGCCGCCGGCATTAATAACGCCGGAAATAACATCGGGCAAAACCTCTGCAATTTCATTAGCAATCAGTTGTGCCTGCTTGGGATCCGTGTCCGTTACGCTGACGGAAAGGATCTCCGTGTCATTCCTTGATTCGGCGCTGATTTTTTCTGAAGCTCCGATGCATCCATATCAAGATGAAGCTCCTTAATAATCCTGTCTGAAACCGTTCTGCTTTCAAGGATAACGATATAATTATTTGCAAGCAGCTGGGATGCATTGATTTCGGACTGCGTGATTACGGCATCGTTTGAGCTTGTTTTTGAAGCATCGCTGTAAACATAAAGGCTGATATTTGCCGTATATTTAGGCTCTATCACATATTTTGAAACTCCGAATGCAATCCCGCCCAGCGCAAAGGTTGCAATAATTATCCAGATCAGCTTAAAGCGCAGAATGTTTAACAAATCAATAAAACTGATTTCCTTACTCTGTCTCCCGAACATCACTATTTCCTTTCTGTTCTTCAATATTTTTGAATTTGCTGAAATTAACAAGCTCTGCAAGCTTTTTTCTGAAAAGGAAAAGAAGCAGGCAAATCACTGCCAAAAGCGCAAATCTTATTATCATATATTCATAAAGCGTTGCAAAAACGCCGCCGAGGGCAAGAAAAGCAAACGCACAAAGCAGGGTGGTTCTGCCCTTGAAAATCAAAACCTTTTCCTGCTTTTTTGAAATGAGGCCAACGCAGAAGAAATGCATCAGCGCAAACACGATATAGCTTGCCAGGGTTGTGTAACCCGCAGCGATGAAGCCGTATTTCGGAATGAACAGCATATTAAGCCCGATGTTGAGAGCCGCCGCCACAACCGAAAATGCGGAATTCATTGCGGTTTTCTTATAAAAGGTTTCAACCGAAACATATCGCTGGAAAATAAACATTATTACGCTGCAGGCGGCAATCGGAGGAATAACCCTGACCGCATCATAATATTTTGCAGGCGCCATTATATAGATTACCTCCGGCGCCATAATTATCAGCAGCAGATTAACCGCGCAGATAAAGAGCAAAATCTGATCCGCCCGTTTTTCAATCGGGGCAAAGCTTTTGCCCTTAAGCTTTTCATACATCCAGGGATTAAAGGAATCGCTGATGGCGGTGTTGAAAAGCTGGAGAATTGAGGCTGCGGAATAAGCAACACTGTAAATCGCGGTTTTTTCCGCGCCGCAATAGCTGTTTATCATAATCCTGTCTGCCTGATTAATAAGCAGGATTGAGAGCATATACGGCACAAACGGGACGCCGATTTTGATTGCATCAAGCCAATAATGCCGATTAAAAAACTGTTTTCCCCTTGAAAGGAAATAGACGAAAAGCACAATCGCCGCAAGGCTTTGAACGGCAGGCTTTGAAAGCGAAGCGAATTCCAACCCGAAATCGGAATAATATATTCCGAGCACGCCGATTACCGGCGCTGAAACGGAAACCGCCAGCGTTGCCGCAACCAATGCCCTGTAATTATAATTAAACCTTTGCCGAACTGCCCAGAATTCCCATGCCGTGATGAAATACTGATAAAGCAGCATTCCGACAATAAGCACGGGCGGCAATCCGATTTTTGCATTAATCCAATCTGCAAAAATCAGATATATTATAACCCAAACGGTTGTAAGTGTAAAGGAAAATCCGAGAAGGGATGAGGTTAGCCTTTTTTCATCCTCCCGATGATGAACATAAGCGGGCGCATAATAGCTTCGCCAAAGCTCCAGCGTTGTTAAAATCATCAGAATATTATTCCATGTGAGAAACAGGGAATAATAGCCATATTCAGTTTGAGTGAGCAATCTTGAATAAATGGGAACAACAATCAGCGATATTCCCTTATTAATAAAATTGCAGATTGTGAACCACAGCGCCGCCCGAGCCTGAACCGGCAGAGCGCCATACAGCTTTATAAGCTTTGATTTATTATTCATATCAGCGGTTTTTTTCCTTATTTGTGTCAATAAACGCGCGAAGCTTGGTTGAGGAGGTGCTTTTGGTGTAAGGAAAATAGATTATTTTAACCTTCCTGCGTTCAAACTCCTTTTCAAGGGCGTTCCATTTATCCGTGCCCTTCCAGTCATCGCCGACAAACATAACATCAAATCTGTATTTATCATATGCTTCAAGCTTATCCATAGAAGTTTGAGGAACAACCTTATCAACATATTTAACTGCCTTGATTATCTCGCATCTCTCATCAAAGGGAATAACGGGTTTTATTTTTTTATATTCAAAGGCAAGCTCATCGGTTGTGACGCCGACGATAAGATAATCGCAGCTTTCCTTTGCCTTTTTAAGAATATTAAGATGCCCGATATGAAACAAATCAAAAACGCCGGTGGTGTAACCCACAACAAATTCCCTGCGCTCCTTTTCCTCATCGCAGACATCAAGAACCGAAAGCAGCTCAGGATTTTTGGTTAAATCCGAGGGCTTGACGGGGGTCATATAATCCCCATAGCATTTTTTCAGCACGCTGTCACAATCCCTGGGGATGAAATAACTGCGCCCCTCAAATTCCGCCTCCACAGGGGGAGAAAGCCATTCAGGTGGGAAGCAATCAGTATAATAATCCGCGCCGCTTGACATTGAGCTGAGCATTTTTGCACCGCTGCGGTTATATTTTTGAGAAACATCATCAAGCATTTTGCCGAGGCGGTAAAAGCTTATCGGCGCCATCATTGCCCTGAAGGCTTTTTTAAGAAAAATCTGGCCTGCCGTGTTTCTCTGATAAATGATGCATTGCTTTCTGCTTTGAAGATATTTGAGGCACATGGTTTTTTGCGCTGCCTTTTTTGTTTTGCTTCGCTTTCAGGCAGGCAATCAAGCGGAAAAATATCAACAAAAATATCGCTGTCTGCAATTTCGCGATAATATTCCCTGCTTCTTATTATCTTTGAGCCGCGCTTGCAAACCTGGGCGTGCGGCCGATTATAATTCTTGTTTCGTTTATAATCATCAAAATAAAGCACGGGATTCAGCTGACCGGCAGCCTTTTCAAACTTAATATAGTTTTCCCTGGTCATGCCGACATCCATATCATCATCCCACGGAATGAAGCCCTTATGGCGCACTGCGCCGAGGGCAGAGCCACCAAGGAGAAAATATTCAATTTCATTTTCCCTGCAAACGCGATCAATTTCATCCATTATAAAAAGCAATTCGCTTTGCGTTTTTGAAAGATATTCTTTTTTCACTGCCCTCACCTCCGATCATCACCGGGTAATCAAACAAGCTTAATCTCCGAAAATTCCTCATCATCGTTTGAGGAAATGCCAATCTTCTTCGGGGTCATATAATCCCCATAAAGCCTGGTTAAATAAGCATCCGTTTTTTCAGGAACGAAATATTTTCTGCCCTCAAATTCAGCCTCCAACGGCTTGCCGTACCATTCAACGGGCATATTCTGCTTTTCATAGCTGTAACCGCTGGACATTGAGCAAACATTCTTTGCGCCGGGCGAATTATATTTTTTTGAAACGGCATCAATCCGTTTTCCAAGCTGATAAAAGCTGATTGGAAGCAGCAATGCCTTAAAGGCTTTTTTCAGAAAAATCTGAAGTGCTGAATTCCGCTGATAGATTATGCACTGCTTCCTGCTCTGAAGATATTTGAGCTGCTTTAACTGCTTTATCTGGCGGCTCTGTTTTGCCTTGCTTTCAGGCACGCAATCAAGCGGAAAAACGTCAACAAAAGCATTGCAATCTTCTATTTCCTTATAATAATTTCTGTTTCTTACCATCACCGCATCCCGCTTGCAGACCTGCGCATGGGGGCGGTTATAATTCTTGTTGGTTTCATAGCTTTCATAATAAAGCTGAGAATTAAGCTGCGCTGCCGCGCGTGAAAATTTTTCATAATTTTCCCTGGTCATTCCGATATCCATATCATCATCCCAGGGAATGAAGCCCTGATGGCGCACCGCGNNGCAGAGCCGCCGATAAGATAATATTCTATACCGTTTTCCCTGCAGACGCGGTCTATTTCATCCATTATAAACAGCAGTTCCTTATGAAGGAGAGGAAGATATTCTGTTTTCAATAATATCACCTTCTGACAATGTGAATTCGTTTGCTTCCTTTGTGTGAAGATAAGTTACGATAATAAACGAGAAGATAAGATAAGAGCTTGCCGCATTATCAACAAACAAAAGCGCAACGATATAAACTATAAGCGTTAATCTGAAAGCGCCGAGAATGCCTGAGCGGCCCGCCTTGATATACCTGCTTCTGATATAGCACCAGATAATTGAGCCGAAGAAAAAGAGATTAATTATTGTTCCCTGAATCATGCCGATATCAATTATCCAAACAATCCAGGTGTTGTGAGGATGGCGGCCGATAATGTTTTTAAGAAGCTCCTGCCCCGTTCCGAACCAGAAATCATGATGCAAGGTGTAATTAATAGCATGCCGCCAAATATATAATCTGCCGTAATCCTCATCGCTAAAGGTTGCCCTGTTTTGATATTCCTTGAAGAGCAAATCAAAGAAATACTGATAATCAATCACCTTGAATATTATAAACACAATTCCGATTAAAGCAAGAATGAGAAGAGCCAAAAAATAATTCGTTTTATTACTTGCCTTAACAAATGAAAAAGCAAAAATCAAAATAAGAAGCGCAGCGATGCAGAAAAGCCCCGTTCTTGATTTTGAATAATAAACGCAAAGGGTTGTTATTGCCAAAACCGCAATATAATAGCCCTTTGAGCGGTTTAAAATATCCTTGCCAAACAGGCCGTAAAACGCAATTGCCGAGGAAAGAATGAAGCAGAGAATAACAACATTCGGGTCAATGAAAAAGCCTCTTAATCTGCCGTAAGAATAATTTTTCATTTCCATAATCATTCCGTCATAATATCTGCCCGGGGCAAGAACACCGGGAAGCTTAACGAAATACAAGGACAGCCGGGCTAACAAAAACACAGAGCCATAGCCGATTGAGGCAGCCGTGAGCGAATTATACATATCAACCCTTGCCTCTTCCTCTGCAAGCTTTGGCACATAAAACAGAGCCGCAATGCAAACAAGGGTGAACATAATATGCCTTGTTAACCCCTCGCCAAGATTGCCGTTAACCGTGTCTGAAATCAGCATCATAACAAACAGCCCCATAACAACGGCAAAGGAGCGAAGCCCGCCAAAGAAGCTGATCCTGCCCTTGAATCTCAAAAGATCAAACAAAAAGACCCCAAGAATGAAAATCATATAGGGCTTTAACATACCAACCGGGGTTTCAATGCCATAATCATCTATCGGCATAAGAAGCCAGATGTAATGATAAATCTGAATATGCTTTTTTGAAACAATTAACCACGACAGCAAAAACGCCGCCGCAATCCATATCCAAATCATATAAACCTCATAAACCTAATTCATTAATAAACTGCTTTAATGCAGCAGAAAAGGAATAACTTTCAAGCACCGTTGTAACAGCATTTTCCGAAAGCTGCTCCCTGTTTTCAAGCTTAACAGCAGCATTGAGCGCGCTGCCGATTGTTACTTCATCATTGCTTTTAATAATAATCCCGTTTTGCCCGTCAGTAACAACATCGGGAATTGCGCCTGCCGGCGAGGCAATAGGCACAACGCCGAAGGCCATGCTTTCCAAAAGACTGTTGGGAAGGCCCTCCGTGTCCGAAGGAAGGATAAAGAAATGCCAGGATTTCAAATAATCAAAAATCTCTTCATGGCTTACCCAGCCGCAAAGCTGAATGCTTTCGCGAGCGCCGCTGCTTTCAACTGCGCGGCGGCATTCCTCAAGCAAAGGCCCATCGCCCAGGATGTCAAGCCGAAGCTTAACGCCGGAATTTTCGGAAAGAGCGGAAAAGGAATTAATAACCTCAAGCGGATGCTTTTCGGAAGACAATCTGCCGAGAAAGCCGATATTTATGCAATCGGCAGGCTTGAGGCATTCATTATCCGCAGCCTCATAAAAGAGATGGATGTTTCTGATGCTTTTTTCCGCAAAGCCCCAGTTTTTCAAAACCGATTTGCCCTCAACGCAGATATAATCGCTGCGCCGCAGCATATAGCTGAAGGCCGCTGTTGAAAGGCGGTTGCCCTTAAATTGGGCAGGATCGCTGATAAGAAGAAAAAAGCTTATTTTTCCGCCTTTAAGCTTTGCGGCAAAAAACGGCAAAAGCATTTTATCGCCAATCCAGAAATAAACGTCATCATCCTTTTTAACAAGCTTTAAGGCTTTGAAAAAATAGTTAATTTCTGCGCCAGCAAAGGCAAGCACCCTTTTGATTTTGCTGCCCGTTCTTGGGCATTTAATCCTTGAAAAGGAAACGTTTTCGGCAATTTTTGCATCCGGTGCCTCCGCCACAAGCACATCAACGCCCTGATATATTTCTGACGCCAGCTTTAAAAATTTCCCAAGCGAAACAAAGGGCGAAAGATTATGCGCCGGAATCGGATTGCCGATAACAACGGCATGCTTTTTTAAACTCATATCAGAAAAACAACCTTTCAAGCCCTGCTTCAAAATTCTCTTTGCTGTATCTTAAAACCGCGCCGTTTCTGCCCGCTTCAAAATCGGGAGTTTGCTTATAATCATATGCCTTCAGAATGCAATCCGCAAGCTCACGGCAGGAGACTTCAATGCCGCCCCTTTCTTCCCAGACAACGCCAAGCCTGTCCAGCCCGATCATTTCCTGGGTGCCGCAAGCCTTTCTGCCGACGATGGAGCAGCCGGAGCAGACCGCCTCTATCGCCGTTAACGGGCAACCCTCAACAGAGGGAATAACAACCACATCGGCGAGGGCAAAATAATCCTCAACATTCTTTTGATAGCCCGCAAGAAAAACATCATTTTCCATACCAAGCTCTGCCACGGTTTTGCGCAATCCGTATTCAAACTCCGTTTCGCCCGGCCTGCTTTCACCAAGGAGAATAACCTTAACGCCATAGCCCCTGCTTTTCAGCGCCGAGGCCGCCTTAACAATATAATCCTGCTTTTTTTCTTTTTGAAGCACAGCGGCANNCAATAACGATATCCCCTGCGCCGATTTCAAACGGAAGCCTGATATTATCCGCGCTTCCGCTTTTGAAGCGAACGGAATCAATGTAATTATAAAGCACCGCTTTTTTATTATCATTGCCCTTAATCTGAGAGCCGACTGTTTCCGAAACCGCAATTATTCTTTTAACGCATTTCTGCGAGGAAAGCGAATTAAGAAGCCTTGGCGTTTTCTCATCGGGAAAGATGTGATGCAGATGCCAATAAACCGGAAGCCCGCAAAGCCTGCCGCAAGCGGTTGCCCACGGAATTGCCGTTGCGCCGGGAGCATAAATCAAATCCACCTTTTCCTGCCTGCAGATTTTTTTGCAAAGCCGGATTGCCTTTGCAGAATAAAGCGCATATTTTGCGGTGCTTTCCTTTGCAGCATTGATATTGAAAAAGGTGTAATAATCAATGCCGCGCCTTTCAAGCTCTGCCGAAAGCTCTCCCTTTTCCGGAATCAGAAAAATGCAGCGATATTCTTTTTTTAATATATCTGCAACCTGAAGGCTGACCTTCTGCCCGCCGAGGACATAGGGCAAAACCTCCCAAATCAAAACCGTTTTCAAATCAATTCTCCATTAGCTTGTGCCTAATTCTAAAATGAGCGGGCAAATATCCGTCATTTCATACTGCGGCTTTTCAAGCGAAAAGCCCTTTGCGGCAATCACCGCAGTTTCATATCTGTGAGCGCCCGGCGAAAGCTTATGCATAAAGCCCTTCTTTTCAAACAGCTCCTCGCCGAGGCTCCATTCAGCGCCGTAACGCTCATCAAGCTGAAAAATAATTTCCGGATAGCGGTTAAGATATTCGCCGTGATAAAGCGTGTTTATCCTTTTTATCCAAAAAAACAGCGGCTTGCCGTCATCAAGAGTGTAAGCGCCAAGCTTTTCAATAATCTCATCGCAAAGCGCATCCTTATCCTCCGCGCCGGGTGCAAGCCTTATGCCGCCGTAGCTGTAATTTTTGACAGAGGAAAGATCGCTGAGATAAGCCCTTGTGCTTTCCCAATCAAAATCATTGCCGGAGGCAAAAAGGTTTTTCCACAAGGGAATCTTTTTTGCAAGCCTGACGGCAAATTTAGGAAGCCCGAATTTCTGAACGAAGCCCACCGCCGTGCTTTTAAGCACCGCCTTTGCGTTTTTCTTTTTCGGCGCAGAGCTTTTTTTGGGACAAAGATAGCCCTCTCTTTTAAGGATTTCATTTATCCTGGCAATATAAACAGGACGCGCGCCGTGGCCGTGATCGCTGATAACAAGAATTTTTGCATCCGGGCAGAGCGCCTGCATTTTGCCGATAAACTCATCCGCCATAACATATTCATCATGGATGACGTTTTTATATTTATTGTCCCCGGGGTATTCGGGGTGATTTTCATCGCAGTGCCGCCAGAAATCATGCTGAATACCGTCCGTTACCGAATGATAAGCAAACAGGAAATCAACGTTTTCCTTTTCCGCGGCAAGCAGAGCAAGGCGAAATTCCTCCCCTGCCTTTTCATAAAACTCGTCGCGAAGCTCGCCGAGCCTTTGCTCCGATGTAAATTTGCCCTCGGTTGAAAGAATTTCCTCCCGCGGGTTATAAACAGATCTTTTGCTTTCGGGATAAACGCGGATTTTTCCCTCAAAGGGGCGCGTTATCATCAGCCCGTTAATTTCCCAGCCCACTTTGATATTCATCGGCAGGATAACCGCGCAGCTTTGCCCGCGGCGGTTAAGCTCATCCCAAAAGCATTTGCCCTTAAAGGCGGAATCATCAAATTCAAGCGGCTTATAAGCATTTGTTTTATCGCCGATATTAACAAAATTAATTATGCCGTGTTCTGACGGATCCAGCCCCGTGTAAATAGTTGACCAGGCGGGAGTTGTGTCCGCCGGAAAAACGGAGCGCAGATGGGGAAAGCCATCCTTTTCCATCATGGAAACAAGATTAGGCAAATCTGCTTTATATTTCATCACGGCATCGAAATCCATGCCGTCAATTCCCAAAACAATCAGCTTGTTAACCACGCTTAAAATTCCCTTTCAATATATCCACTTTTACAACAACATTCGTATCCAAACTAAAACAAAACTGACACCCTTGGAACAAAGATGTCAGTTCGTTGCTTAAANNCTGCACAATCTGGGGCAGTTCATTTTGCCGTTTCATTAGCGAATTATTTCGCCATTACATTACGCCCTTGCCGCTGAAAACAGCGCCGAAGGTTTTGAAGAAAATTTTTATATCAAATGCAAGGCTTATATTTTTGATATATTCCTTGTCATAATCAAGCTTTGCCGCAGGCGTGATTTCATATCCCTCGCTGACCTGGGAAAGACCCGTTAAGCCGGGCTTAACCATAAGTCGAACACGGAAATCGGGAAGCTCCTTTTCAAACAGCTCATAAAAACATTCCCTTTCAGGGCGCGGACCGACGAAGGTCATATCCCCTTTAAGGATATTGAACAGCTGCGGGAGTTCATCAATATGATATTTTCTCAAAAACCAACCGAATGCGGTGCATCTCTCATCCGCCGCATCGGCCCACTGGGGGCCGTTTTCCTCTGCATTTTTAATCATTGTTCTGAATTTATATATCATATAAGGCTTGCCGTCCATCCCCAGCCTTTCCTGCGTAAAGAACACCGGGCCCTTTGACGTTACGCCAACCAGGATCCCCACGATGAGCATCGGAACAGAACAAAGAATGATAAGAATCACGGAAAAGATTATATCAAGCACACGCTTAACAGCAAGATAACCTTGCAAAATCTGAACCGCATCAATAAAATCAGAGGCAACATTCGGATTAACGCTGCTTTCAAATTCCATTTATATAAAAATCCTTGTTAAATTTTTAGTCAAAATCGAGAAAGTGTATTACTCCCCTATTATGTATATAATAACTAATTTTAAAAATCAAGCGATTATTAATTTTTTGTTAACAACCTTTAAAATTCAGAGCAACAAACAAAAATCACGGGAGTAATTTGTGCAATTCGCCCGTGATTTTTCCCTAATTTAATTATTTTGACAATTATTTCATTTTTTGTAAAAACAGCATTTGCATAAATATTAATTTTTGAAACACTTGAAACGAAGCAAAAATGCTGATAAAAATCAGCCTTTCATAATCTTATCAATGCGTTTCATTTCTTCTGCGGTGAGCGGCGGCTTATCAAGCGCGGCAAGGTTTTCAAGCAGCTGCGCCTTGGTTCGAACACCGATCAAAACAGAGGTTACCCCCCTGCGCAAGAAGCCAGCCGATGGCCATTTGCGAAAGGGTTTCTCCCCTTTCATGCGCCAGCTCGCAAAGCGCTGAAATCTGAGCAAGCTGCTTTTCATCAAGGCCGATGTTTTTGCAATAATCCTCCCTGCCGTAAAGGCGCGAATCCTTTGGAATTCCGTTTTTAAATTTATCAGAAAGCCTGCCCTGCGCCAGCGGAGAAAAGGCAATTATTCCCTTTCCTTTTTTCTCGCTTTGCTTTTTCAAGCCGTTTTCCTCAATCGTTCTGTCCAGAATTGAATAACGGTTTTGATTGATGATAAACGGAGCATTATAATCCTCGCAGCGGTGATGCATTCTGTGCATTGATTTGCCGTCATAATTGCTCATTCCGATATAAAGCGCCTTGCCGCTGCGAACGATATCAGCGCAGCACAGCGCCGTTTCATCAAGCGGGGTTTCCGGAGTGCGGCAATGGTGATAAAAAATATCAACATAATCAAGCCCCATCCTTTGTAGGGACTGATTAAGAGAAGCAATCAGATATTTGCGGGTGCCTCCCCTGCCGCCGTAAGGCCCGGGCCACATTTCATACCCCGCCTTGGTGGAAATAATAAGCTCGTCACGATAAGGCTTTAAATCCTCTGCCAAAATTTTGCCGAAATTGATTTCAGCGGTGCCGGGCGCGGGGCCGTAATTATTTGCAAGATCAAAATGTGTTATACCCATATCAAAGGCGGTTAGGATAATATCTCTGATCTCATCAAAGTCAGCCTCTGAGCCGAAATTCTGCCAAAGCCCCAGTGAAATTTTCGGCAACGCCAGGCCGTTTGACAAATAATTAAACCGGGCGTTTTCATATCTTTTTTCATTTGCAACAAACATAATCTTACCTCCCAAAACCGGCTCTATTCCTGCCTTTCAGCCGCTTTTCTTGCGGCCTTTGAAACATCAAGCAGGCAATCATATTCATACCAGGGCGCTTCACGTGAAATCAGCTCAAGAAGCGCCGGGCAGATTTCTTTGCTGATAACGTTTTTTNNGTGTGAAATAAAACTTTTCCCTTATATTTTTTGTTAAATAGCTTTTTTGAACAAGGCGAAAATCCGTGAGCAGCAGAAAAACACCCTGCTGCTGGCGCATTAAATCATTTGTGGGAATATCAATCAGCCTTGCCTTGGGGGAGGCATTGCGGGCGCTTGCCTCAAGCCTTTCCCTGAAATCCCTGATTTCCTGAGGAGTAATCGCCCTTGCAGGGGCTTTCAGCATTGCCTCCGGCGAATTGAAAAGCGAAACCTTATAATCCTGCAGCCAGCATTCCGCAACCACCATATCATCGGTGTAATTTTCAGGATCGCTGATTTCAGCGGTGTAAATCACAATATCCTCATCAAATTTCTGCCTGCCCTTGAGCGCAAAGGAAAGCGCAACAAAAAGCGATTTTGTGAAATCAATAAAAGGCGAGGAATCAATATAATGCTGGGAAAAGGCGCAAAGCTCATAAAGCCTATGCCTTGAAGCAGTGCCGAAGGCGGAATTAAAAAATGAATAATAATTTCCCATCCCCTTATAAAAATTCAGCAGATAATCCGCATCAATATTAACCACCAGATCATCGCCGATAAGGCGCTCTTTTTTTCTGAACATCGTTGGCAAAAGCGGGCGTGAGGAGGAATTAACCCTTTCCCCGCGGTAAAAGATTTTGTTTTTCTGCTGCTCGAACGGATAACGCAAAAGCGAATCAAAATCAGCAAGGCTTTCAATCCTTTGCTCGTTTATGCTGAAATCAAAATCCAGCTCCTCCTGAATTGCGCGGGAAAATTCCTGCGAAAAACCGTTTAAAGATGAAAAAATATTATCCATTATAAAACCTCTGTTTTAACTGTTGTTTTTTATTATACAACAAAGTTAAAAGCTTATAAAGCATTTTTTAATCTTTTGTTGATTTTAGCCTTCTGCCGTGCTATTATTAAATAGTTAAATAATGGAATCCGTTATGGATTTCTGCTTCTATGGAGGTTTTATTATGGCAGTGGCACCGATAGCTGCAACTATCATCTTCGTGGCAATGTTCATTATGGTTGTTTGGGAAAAAATTGAGCGCCATATAACAACGCTTGTTGCCGGGCTTCTGATGATTGTTGTTGTTTTTCTTTTGATTATGCACAGCCCCCAGGCAATTTGGGAAACGCTGAACATTAAATCAATTTTTGAGCTGAATTTCTGGTATTCCACATCGGCATCGGAATCCGCCGGAATCAACTGGGAAACCATCATTTTCATTATGGGAATGATGATTATGGTTGAGGGCATGGGAAACGCCGGTTTTTTCAAATGGCTTTGCCTGAGGATTGCAAAGGCGGTTAAATATAAAACTGTGCCGATTCTGATAACCTTTATGCTTATGGCGGNNATGTTTATTGACAGCATCACCGTTATTCTGTTTCTTGCCGCGGTTACGGTTGAGCTGGCAAAAACGCTGAAATTTGACCCCGTGCCGATGATTATTTCGGAAATTTTCTGCGCAAATCTCGGCGGCAGCGCAACAATGTGCGGCGACCCGCCAAACATCATTATCGGCACCGCGCTGGGATATACCTTTGCAGATTTCATATCAAACACCGGCATTATTGCATTTTTTTGCCTCATTCTTGTTATCGGTTATTTCACGCTTTGCTTTGGCAAGCAGCTTAAAAAGAGCGAAACCCTGAGGGATTCCACTCCCGAGGATTATCCAAAGCCTGCGGAGGCAATTGAAAGCAAGGCAGCATTTGCAATCAGCATCGTTATTTTTGCCATTGCAATCGTGCTGCTTGTAACACACGCGCAAACGCATTTAACCGTTTCCGCAATCGGCGTTTTCGTTGCATTACTCACGGTTATCACATCAAAGCCGAAGGTTATTAAGCATATCTTCACGCATCTTGATTATAAAACCATCCTGTTTTTCATTGGACTTTTCATCGTTGTTGGCGGTCTGGAGCAAACGGGCGTGCTTGAAAAGATTGCCGAATTTATTGAAAAGCTCGGCAAGGGCAACAGCATTGCGATTGTTTGCATCGTTATCTGGATTTCCGCCATTGCAAGTGCGTTTGTGGACAATATTCCATTTGCAGCAACAATGGTTCCCGTTATCTCCAGAATGGCTTCCGCCGCGCTTCCGTTGGACACGCTGGTTTGGTCGCTTTCACTGGGAACGGACCTTGGCGGAAACGCAACCCCAATCGGCGCATCGGCAANNGGCCACAAAATCACCTGGGGCAAATATTGCAAATACTCTGCCCCGGCAACGATTGCTGTTGTTGCAATCTGCACCGGATATATTATTTTGAGGTATCTTCATTAATAAATAACCAAAATATTAAATGCGCTTGAGGTAGTTTCAAGCGCATTTTTTTGTTGGTTTTTTACAAATTTTTTAAATTTGTCATTACACTATTGAATGTTTTGTTAAATTATGTTAAAGTATGATGAATAAATATTCAAATAATATTCAGGGGGAAAGATATGGCAAAGGAAACAAAGAAAAAAATTTTTCAAACCTTTTGGAGCCTGATTGACAATCACAGCCTTGATGAAATCACGGTTACCATGCTTGTTCAGGAATGCGGCATCAGCAGGCAAACCTTTTATTATCATTTTTCTGACATTGAATCGCTGCTTCGCTGGGGAATTGAGCAGAGCACAAGCGGCTGTGTTAAGCGCGCAAAGCAGGCTTCCAATATGAGAGAGGCAACCGTTATCTTTTTATCCATGCTGCAGGATGGAAGCGACGTGATTTCCAAGCTGCTTAAATCCTCTTACGGCGGTTACACCACCCTGCTGATTAAGGACAGCATTGCCCAATACATTGCAAAATTTGCCGTGCGCTATGCCGATGAAAGCGTTGTCAATTCGCCGAATGCGGAGTTTCTGCTTGATTTCATTTCAAACGGAATCACAGGCGGTGTGATCGCGGCATTTATTGAGCAAAAGGCTATTGACGTTGAGATTATTGCGGATAAGCTTAACACCTTGGTTTTTGAAAAATTCATAGTTGAATAACAATTAAGAGCAGCTCAAACGAACTGCTCTTTTCGTTTTATTAAAGCTCAAACCTTGAAGCGAGCCTTTTAAAGCGCGGCTCAAAGGCAAAATGCTTTTCAAACAGCTTTGAAAAGGCACCGATTATCAAGCCGTTAAGGCAGGTCATAATCACCGTGCCGATTCCGATGCCGTTGAATCTGCCAAACAAAATCAGGCTGAAAGTAACGGAAATCAGAAGAAAGGTCATATCAAATCCTATCTTAAATTTCGTTCGGTTTAGCTGATACTTGTGGCTCACCGCCTTAACAAAGAAATCATAAACCTGCGGGAAGAAATATGTGTTAAAAAGCAGCGCGATGGAAAACGAGGTCATCACCATGCCGACGGAAAAATAAACAATCCGAAGCGGCATTGAAAAGGAGCCGGGCGCATATAAATCCGGATTAAAATGCGGTATAATCACGCGCCATAAATCAAGCGCCGCACCGTAAATCAGCCCCGTAACAAACGCCTCAAAATAAATGAGGCGCACGCCCTTCATTGCAATGCACAGAATTATAAACAATATGCCCTGAACGATATATTCTGCCTGCCCGAAGGTTAAAAAGCTGACCTTGAGGCTGAGAATATACGCCGGCGCAACAATCATTGACACGCCGAAATCCGCGCTTGCAATCATTGCAACGGAAAGCGAAAGCAGCAGAATGCCAAGCACATAAGCCGCTTCGCTTGATAATTTAATCTTTTTCATAGGCTGAAAAAATCAGACAAACTGATTTACCCCTTCATCATAATTATACCCGATTGAAGCAAGGCGGGCGCAAATATCCTCCCTGCTTTCACCGAGATCCTCACACAGCGCATCAAGGCCTGAATAATAATCGCGAAGCTTCATATTAACAACGCTTAAAAGCAAAACCGAATCACCCGGCAAGCTGCCCATTGCAGCACCCCCCCTGAATTAATGTTCATTATAAATTACCATAAAGAAAGAATATTTTCAAGAAAAATGTAATATTAGATAATTTAAATATTGAATAATTCTCCAATTTATGTAATAATATAATGATTAATTTTTAACGGAGTTATCAAAATGACGGATAATTTTAAGCTTGCGGAGCTTTTGTTTCCGCAAATAAAGAAAACACCTGAGGATTACGTGGCGATTTATCCTGCCAGAAATCTGCCTGAGGGCGCGAGGGTGACCCGCTTTGCCCCCAGCCCGACAGGATTTTTGCATTTCGGCAATCTTTTCACCTGCCTTGTTTCATATAAAACCGCAAAAAGCACCGGCGGCGTTTTTTACGTCCGTGTTGAGGACACTGACCAAAAGCGCAAGGTTGAAGGCGCAATTGAGGTTATGCTCAAGGGGCTTTCCGTTTACGGCATCGTGCCTGACGAGGGCGTTATTGCCGAGGGAGAGGAAAAAGGCGATTATGCGCCATATTATCAAAGCCAAAGGAAAGACATTTATCAGGCCTTTGCAAAGCGCCTTGTTGAAGAGGGGCTTGCTTATCCCTGCTTTATGAGCGCCGAGGAGCTTGATGAGATCCGCGCGCAGCAGGAAAACGAGAGCATCAAAGGCATCTGGGGCAAATGGGCAAAGCACCGCGATTTGAGTTTTGGAGAAATTGAAAGCAGAATCAACGCCGGCGAGGCATGGACTCTGCGCCTGAAATCCCCGGGCACAACGGAGGGCAAATGCTTTTTTGACGACGTTATCAAGGGCAAAATTGAAATGCCAGAAAATGTGCAGGACATTGTTATCCTGAAATCGGACGGAATTCCGACTTATCATTTCGCCCACGCGATTGACGACCATTTGATGAGAACGACGCACGTTGTCAGAGGCGATGAATGGATTGCCTCAACACCGATTCATCTTCAGCTTTTCAAGGTGCTGGGCTTCAGGCCGCCCAAATACGCGCACGTTGCCCCGATTATGAAAGAGGAAAACGGCGGCAAGCGCAAGCTTTCAAAGCGCAAGGACCCCGAGGCGGCAGTAACATATTACGCCGAGGAGGGCTTCCCGAGCGAAAGCGTTAACGAATACATGCTCACCCTTGCCAATTCAAATTTTGAGGATTGGCGCAGAATGAATCAAACGGAGGATATTGATAAATTCCCGTTTAACCTTAAAAAGATGAGCGTTTCGGGAGCGCTGTTTGACATGGTTAAGCTAACCGACGTCAGCAAAAACGTTATCTGCAAAATGCCCGCCAAAAAGGTTTTTGATTTATCATATGAATGGGCAAAGGAATATAACCCCGCCCTTGCGGCGCTTTATGAGCTGAATCCGCAGCGCGCAACCGCAATTCTGAATATTGACAGGGAAAACAAAAAGCCGCGCAAGGATATTGCAAAATGGAGCGATATTCCGGATTACATCAGCTATATGTTTTCGGAAACCTTCACGCCGAATTATGAGCTGGCAGGCAATGCAACCCCCGCCCTTGCGGCAAGGGTGCTTGAAAAATACATCGGCATTGTTAATCTTGCGGATGATAAGGACGCCTGGTTTGAGCGCATTAAGGCGCTTTGCCCTGAGGTTGGCTGCACGCCGAACGTTAAGGAATACAAGGCAGAGCCGGAAAAATTTGACGGCCATGTGGGCGATGTTTCAACCGTTATCCGCGTTGCGCTGACAGGTAGAACAAACACCCCCGATTTATTTGCAATCACAGCATTACTTGGCGAAAACGAGGTTAAAGCAAGGCTTGAAAAAGCATTAGAATATTACAAGGAGAATGCATAATGGCAAAGGAAAACACACCTGAAATCAAAGAGGAAATCGCCTCCAATTTCATTCACGATTTTATTGATAAGGATTTGGAAAGCGGCGTTTATTCAAGAGTGCAGACCCGCTTCCCGCCCGAGCCCAACGGATATCTTCACATCGGGCATGCAAAGGCAATCTGCATCAACTTCGGCGCAAAAGAGAAATACCACGGCATTTGCAATCTGCGCCTTGATGACACAAACCCCACCAAAGAGGACACCGAATATGTTGAAGCCATTGAGGAGGACATCAAATGGCTTGGCTTTGACTGGGATAACGTTTATTTTGCTTCCGATTATTTTGATTATATTTATGACTGCGCAATAAAGCTTATCAAAAAGGGCAAGGCATTCGTTTGCGATTTAACACCCGAGCAGCAGAGAGAATACCGCGGCACGCTGACCGAGCCGGGCAAGGAAAGCCCATACAGAAACCGCTCAATTGAGGAAAACCTTGATTTATTTGAGAGGATGACAAAGGGCGAATTTGAAGCGGGCAGCAAGGTTTTGCGCGCAAAGATTGATATGAGCTCATCAAACCTCAATATGCGCGATCCGATTATTTACCGCATTATGTTTGCCCACCACCACAGAACCGGAGACAAATGGTGCGTTTATCCGATGTATGATTTTGCGCACCCGCTTTCAGATGCATGTGAAAACGTTACACATTCGCTTTGCTCGCTTGAATTTGAAAATCACCGCCCGCTTTATGATTGGGTGGTTAACGAATGCGTTGAGGGCGAAAAGCCCCGCCAGATTGAATTTGCAAGGCTTAATCTGAATTACACCTTAACAAGCAAGCGCAAATGCTTAAAGCTTGTTCAGGACGGTATTGTTGACGGCTGGAACGACCCCCGGATGGCAACCATCAGCGGTATGCGCCGCAGGGGCTATCCCGCAGAGGCAATCCGCGATTTCTGCGAAAGAATCGGCGTTTCAAAGGCTTACAGCGTTGTTGATTTTGCGCTGCTTGAAAGCTGCGTGAGAGATAATCTTAACCGCAATTCCCGCCGCGCAATGGCTGTGCTTGACCCGATCAAGCTCATCATTGACAATTACCCCGAGGGAAAGGTTGAGGAGCTTGAGGTTGAATACCACCCTGACCACCCCGAATACGGCACGCGCAAAATTCCTTTCAGCAAGGAGTTGCTCATTGAGCGCGATGACTTTATGATTGAGCCTATCAAAAAATACCGCAGGCTTTATATCGGCAACGAGGTTAGACTTTACAAAGCATATTTCGTTACCTGCACAGGCTATGACACCGACGATGCGGGCAACGTTACCGCAGTTCACTGCACATACGACCCCGAAACCTTTGGCGGCGACAGCCCTGACGGCAGAAAGGTTAAGGGCACAATTCACTGGGTTAGCGCAAATGATAACGCCAAGGCAGAGGTTAAGCTTTATGAAAGGCTTTTTGATGTGCCGAACCCGAGCGATGAGGACGGCGTTTCATCATTTGAGGACAACCTTAATCCCAATTCGCTGACGACGGTTACCGCGTACTGCGAAAAGAGCCTTGCTTCGGCAAAGCCGGGCGATAAATTCCAGTTTATGCGCGACGGATATTTCTGCGCAGACATCACATCAACCGAGGAAAAGCTTGTTTTCAACCGCACTGTTCAGTTAAGGGACAGCTTTAATAAAAAACAATAATCTTTTATGCCCCTTTTTTCAGGGACAGAAGAAACGGCATTAAAGGAACGGCATTATGAATAATATTAAAAACATTGCAATCATTGCCCATGTTGATCACGGCAAAACAACGCTTGTTGATGAAATGCTGCGCCAGAGCGGCACCTTCAGGGCAAACGAGGTGGCTGACGAAAGGGTTATGGACAGCAATGATCTTGAAAAGGAAAGGGGCATAACCATTCTTTCAAAGAACACTGCCATCCATTATAAGGACACAAAAATTAATATTGTTGACACACCGGGCCACGCGGATTTTGGTGGCGAGGTTGAGCGCATTTTAACCATGGTTGACGGCGTTTTGCTTTTGGTTGACGCCTTTGAGGGCTGCATGCCTCAAACACGCTTTGTTCTTAAAAAAGCGCTTGGGCTTCACAAAACTCCGCTTGTTGTTATCAACAAGATTGACCGCGACGGCGCACGTCCCGACGAGGTTATTGACGAGGTACTTGACCTGTTCATTGAGCTCGGCGCTGACGACGACCAGATTGACTTCCCCGTTGTTTTTGCATCGGCTAAAAACGGTTATTCCTCGCTTGACAGCAGCGCAAGAAGCGGAGATATGCGCCCGCTGCTTGACGCGATTTTGGAGCATATACCATCCCCTAACGGCGATGAAACCGCCCCCGTGCAGGTGCTTTTCTCATCGCTTGAATATGATGATTATATCGGCAGAATCGGCATTGGCAGAGTTGAAAGGGGCACGGTTAAAATCAACACCCCCTATGTGCTTTGCAAGCAGGACGGAAGCGAGGAAAACATCCGCATCACAAAGCTGTTTCAGTTTGAGGGTTTAAAGCGTGTTCCGTGCGACAGTGCTTCTGCAGGCGATATCATATGCGTTGCCGGCATTCCGGACCTTAACATCGGCGAAACCGTTTGCGACGTTAACTGCATTGAGCCTCTTCCCTTCGTTAAGATTGACGAGCCCACCATCAGCATGAATTTCATCGTTAACGATTCTCCCTTTGCAGGCAAGGAGGGCAAATACGTAACCAGCCGCAATCTGCGCGAGCGCCTTTTCAAAGAGGTTGAAACCAACGTTTCAATGCGTGTTGAGGAAACCGATTCAATGGATAAATTCAAGGTTTCCGGCAGGGGTGAGCTTCACCTTTCAATTCTGATTGAAACCATGAGGCGCGAGAATTTTGAATTTGCCGTTTCACGTCCCCAGGTTATTCTAAAAAAGGATGAGGAAACCGGCCAGGCGCTTGAGCCGATGGAGCTTGCAATCATTGAGGTTCCGGAGGATTATGTTGGCGTGGTTATGGAAAAGCTCTGCTCCCGCAAGGGCGAGATTGAGAATATGGACACACGCTCAACAGGCATGACCCACCTTGAAATCAAAATTCCCTCCAGAGGGCTTATCGGATACCGCAGCGAATTTCTGACGGACACAAACGGCAACGGCATTATGAATCAGCTGTTTGCAGGATACGAGCCATATAAAGGCGATATTGCAACGCGCACAAGAGGCTCAATCGTTGTTCATGAAACCGGCACAACAACCGGCTATGGGCTTTGGAACACGCAAGACAGGGGCAGGCTTTTCGTTGGCCCCGGCGTTGAGGTTTATGAGGGGATGATTGTGGGCGAATGTGCAAAGGATGAGGATATCGTTTGCAACGTTTGCAAGAAAAAACACGTTACCAACACGCGCGCAAGCGGCTCTGACGAAGCGCTGAAGCTTGTTCCGCCAACCACGCTTTCGCTTGAGCAAAGCATGGAATTTCTTGCGGATGACGAGCTTTTGGAGGTTACCCCCCAATCCATCAGATTAAGAAAAACCATTCTGGACAAGAGCCTCCGCCTTAAAGCAGAGAGCAGAAAAAAGTAATTATTTTTTGTTGGGGCGGATATTATCCGCCCGCTTTTGGATTTATGAACTCTGGACTATATTTTCACATCCCCTTTTGTAAAAACAAATGCCCTTATTGCAGCTTTTTCAGCAAAAAATACTGCCGCGAAGAGGCAGAAGCTTACACCGATAAGTTGATTGCCGAAATGCAGAATTACAGCGGTGCGTTTGACACTGTATACTTCGGCGGCGGCACGCCAAGCGCGGTTGAGGCAGAGCTTATAGGCAAATTGCTTTCAGCGGCAAGGGCGCAGTTTGAGATTGCAAATGACGCGGAAATTACAATTGAATGCAATCCCTCGTCCGACTTACTGGAGGAAAAGCTTGCACAATACGCCGAAATGGGCATTAACCGCCTATCACTTGGAATGCAGAGCGCAGTTAAGGAGGAACGCCTTGCGCTCGGCAGAACGGCGGATAAGGCACGCATTTCGGATATCATTGCAATTGCACGCAAAAACGGCATTGAAAACATCAGCCTTGATTTAATGCTTGGCACACCGAAGCAGACGGCAGAGAGCCTTGACGAAACGCTTAATTTCATTGAGAAAGCAGCCGTTCCACACCTTTCCGCTTACATTTTAAGCATTGAGGAAGGCACGCCCTTTAAGCGTCTGCAGGAGAAGCTGGCGTTGCCCGAGGAGGAGCAGACGGCAGAGCTGTATTTAAAAACGGTCAGCCGCCTTGAAGCGATGGGGCTTAAGCAGTACGAAATCAGCAACTTTGCAAAAGAGGGCTTTGAGAGCAGTCACAACAACAAATACTGGTTGCTTGCCCCCTACCTTGGGCTCGGCGCAACGGCACATTCCTTTTGGAGCGGCAGGCGGTTTTACTATGACAGCGATTTAAATCTTGTTGACGATGGCGAAGGCGGCACAAGGGAAGAGGAAATTATGCTTGGCTTAAGGCTTAAAAAGGGCATAAAAAAAGCCCTGATAAACAGGGATTTAACGCCTTATATAACCGAGGGGCTTATGGAGGAGCACGGCGATTTCATCAGCTTCACCCCTCGCGGCTTCCTTGTTTCAAACACGATACTTGCAGAACTGATATAATTAGTTGATGTTTTCAGGCGGATAACGGCCTGCACCAACATAAAAAGACCTGTTCCGAATGGAACAGGTCTTTTGCATTAGGTTCGTTAAATTCTTGCAACGCCGTCTTTGCGGGCAGCCTCTGCAACTGCTGCTGCAACGGTGTCCTTAATTCTCGGGTCAAATGCGTGAGGGATAATATAATCTGCATTAAGCTCATCATCGCTTACGAGAGAAGCGATTGCATAAGCAGCAGCAATCTTCATACCCTCTGTGATATCGCTTGCGCGAACATCAAGCGTGCCGCGGAAGATGCCCGGGAACGCAAGCACGTTATTAATCTGATTCGGGAAATCTGAACGGCCTGTGCCAACGATTGCAGCGCCTGCTTCCTTAGCAAGATCAGGCATAATTTCGGGAGTTGGGTTAGCCATTGGAAGAACAATTGGATTAGGATTCATTGATTTAACCATTTCCTGAGAAACAATTCCGGGAGCGGAAACGCCGATGAAGATATCGGTGCCAACCATAGCCTCTGCAAGGCCGCCCTTGGTCATACCGCGGTTTGTTACCTTTGCAAGCTCTTCCTTGAATGGATTAAGATTATCCCTGCCCTCATAAATTGCGCCGGTTCTGTCACAAAGAATAACATCCTTAAGGCCAAGGCTCATAAGCAGCTTTGCAATTGCAACGCCTGCTGCGCCGGAGCCGTTGATAACGGCCTTGCATTCGCCGAGCGTTTTGCCTGTGAGCTTCATTGCATTGATGAGAGCCGCAGAAACAACAACAGCAGTGCCGTGCTGATCATCATGGAAAATCGGAATATCGCAGCGCTCCTTGAGCTTCTTTTCAATTTCAAAGCAACGCGGAGCAGCAATATCCTCAAGATTAATGCCGCCGAAAGAGCCACTGATGTTATAAACGGTTTCAACAATTTCATCAACATTCTTTGTTCGAACGCAGAGCGGGAAAGCGTCAACATCGCCGAATTCCTTGAAGAGCACGCATTTGCCCTCCATAACCGGCATACCTGCCTCAGGGCCGATATCGCCGAGGCCGAGAACAGCAGTGCCGTCTGTTACAACAGCAACCATATTCCAGCGGCGGGTGAGCTCCCAGCTCTTTTTATAATCCTCCTGGATCGCAAGGCAGGGCTCTGCAACGCCGGGTGTGTAAGCAAGTGAAAGCGCATCCTTGTTATCAACCTTTGCCCTTGCGATAACCTCAACCTTGCCCTTCCATTCTCCATGGAGTCTTAAAGATTCTTTTCTGTAATCCATAATAAATACCTCTGAATTATATTATTGCAAGCGAATGATTGTTAATCCCCTCATCCGTCTGCTTCGCAGCCACCTTCCCCGAGGGGAAGGCAAAGCGGTTTAGCAATTTTTATCTCTCAATATGAGATTTGATTTTCTTTGTTTCCGGATAAGGAGTATAGTTTTCCTCCCACGGGAAGGTGTAATCAAGGCCAAGCTCATCTCTTACAGCATTGATTTCGCCCTGAACGGACTCATTAATCGGAACGCCGTGAGCCTCGCGCTCTTTCCAGATTTCATATTCCTTTTCGCCGGCAATATATATTCTCTCCTCGCCGGGAGCCTTTCTTGAAGCGCGGATTGTGCGGATAATATCGCCTGTCTTCTTGCGGCAGATTTCCTCGCCGAGGAAATGATCAGTGTCAATCGCGATGAAGAAATGGCCAAGATGATAAGGCCTGATGTTGCCCTCTTCATCCTTACCGTCGAGCGCCTTGCCGTATTCGCCGTCCTGAAGAACGGAGGATAAGAATTCAACAAACATTGCAAAGCCATAGCCCTTATAGCCGCCGAGAGCCTCGCCGATACCGCCAAGGGTTGTGAGCGCAGCTGTGCCGCCGCGGATTTTCTTGAGAGCCTCGCCTGCATCGCCCTCAACCGGGGTGCCGTCAATATTAATGATTGTGCCGGGATGAACGGGCTCATCAATTCTTGCATAATACTCAATTTTGCCGTTCTGGGTGATTGAGGTTGCGCAGTCAAAATTGAAATCAAACGCCTCATCGGAAGGAACGCCGAGTGTGAACGGATTTGTGCCGAACATACCCTCTGTTCCTAAAGTTGGTGCAACTGAAGGGCGGGCATTTGTGCCGGTCATGCCGATGCAGCCCTGTTCTGTTGCCATTGAGGTGTAATGACCTGCAATACCATAATGGCAGGAATTACGAACAACAACCATGCCCATGCCGTATTTCTTTGCCTTATCGATAGCCATCTGCATTGCCCTTGTGCCGATAACCTGGCCCATGCCGTTATGGCCGTCAACAACAGCAGTGGTTTCTGTTTCCTTTAAAATTTCAAAATTTGTTGTGGGGCTTTGGATTCCGGCCTTGATTCTATCAAGATAAATCGGCTTAAATCTGTTGCAGCCGTGGCTTTCAATTCCTCTTTTATCGGATTCAAGAAGAACATCCGTGCACATTTCCGCCTCATCTCTTGGAATGCCGTAACCAACAAATGCGTCAGTTACAAAATCCGTGATCAGATTCCAAGGACAAACAACTTTTCCCATAATACTTTAACTCCTTTGTTTTATATTTATAATTAATATAATAATTACCTTGATTATCTTTCCCAGTTGCGGGAGCGCTCAACGGCGCGCTTCCAGTTGGAATAAATCTGATTTCTCTCCTCCTCAGGCATTGAGGGAACGAAGATTTTATCAACCTGGCGGTTTGCCTCAATCTCCTCAGTGCTTTCCCAAACGCCTGTTGCAAGGCCGGCAAGATAAGCAGCGCCGAGGGCGGTTGCCTCTCTGTTTTTCGGGCGGTTAACGTTAACGCCCGTCATATTAGCCTGTATCTGCATCATAATATCTGAAACGGAAGCGCCGCCGTCAACACGCAGATCCTTGAGGAGGATGCCGCTGTCCTTCATCATAGCTTCAAGCAAATCCGTCATCTGGAAGGTGATGCTTTCAAGCACGGCGCGGCAGATGTGTTTTTTGTTGATTGCCCTTGTTAAGCCAATCATGCAGCCGCGGGCATACATATCCCAATAAGGAGCGCCGAGACCCGTGAAGGCAGGCACGAAATAAAGCCCGTTTGTGTTTTCAACCTGCATTGCAAGCTCATCGCATTCAGCAGCCTCATCAATAAGTTCAAGATCATCGCGCAGCCATTTGATTACGGAGCCGGCATTGAAGGCAGAGCCCTCAAGATCATATGTAACCTTGCCGTCAAGCCCCCAGGCAATGCCCGTTAAAAGATTTGAGCATGAATTAATTCTCTTATTGCCGGTGTTCATAAGCAGGAAGCAGCCCGTGCCGTAAGTGTTCTTGGCCTGGCCTTCCTCAAAACAGCCCTGGCCAAAGAGCGCGCCGGGCTGATCGCCGATGGAGCTTGCAATCGGAATGCCCGCAATATCCTCAATTCCCGGGAATTTTGCGCATTCGCCGTAAATGCAGCTGGAGGGTTTAACCTCCGGCAGCATGCACATCGGGATTTCAAATTTTTCGCAAAGGTAAGGATCCCACTGAAGCTTATCAATATCAAAAAGCATTGTGCGGCAGGCATTGCTGTAATCCGTTACATGAACCTTGCCGCCGGTTAAATTCCAGATGAGCCAAGTGTCCACCGTGCCGAAAAGGAGATCGCCGTTTTCAGCCCGTTCCCTTGCGCCCTCAACATTATCAAGAATCCACTTGATTTTTGTTGCGGAGAAATAAGCGTCAATCAAAAGGCCGGTGGTTTCCTTGATGTAATCGCCAAGGCCCTCTGCCTTTAACTGCTCGCAATATTCAGCGGTTCTGCGGCACTGCCAAACAATTGCATTATAGACCGGCTTGCCGGTGTTTTTATCCCAAACGATTGTGGTTTCGCGCTGATTGGTTACGCCGATTGCCTTGATATCCTTTGGATTAACGGCGCCCTCTCTGATAACCTCAATAATGGGTTCCATTTCCGTGAAAAGAATTTCATTCGGATCATGCTCAACCCAGCCGTTTTGCGGATAATGCTGCGGAAATTCTTTTTGCGCCTTGGAAACGATTTCACNNCACCCTTTTTGTTAAAAATAATAACGCGGGAGCTGGTTGTTCCCTGATCCAGCGCCATAACATATTTTTCAGCCATAAATTTTTTACCCCTCTCAATATATGACTAATAATCTGCGCCTGTTTATATTAAAAAAACACAATGCTCAAAAAAATAAGAGCAAGCGCCAAAACTTACTCTTATATTTTATACCTTTATTAAGGTGTTGTCAATTTTATTACTGATTATTTTCAATAAAGTTTACAATATCGCCAACAGATTTCATATTCTCAATAATCTCATCGGGAACCTCAAGCTGAAACTCATCCTCAATGCTCATAACAAGATCAATAACATCAAGGCTGTCTGCATCAAGATCCTCCTCAAGAAGGCTTTCCATTGAAATTTTATCAGCATCAAGGCTGAGCTGTTCTGCAAGAATTTCGGCAACTCTTTCAAAAACCATAAAAATATTCACTCCTAAAAAACAGTTGTTAATATTTGTTGTATATGTTATTATCATATTATATAATTTGCATTAAAATGTCAATACTTTGGAATAGGTTTCCGAAGTTTGTTTTTCGGAGGAAAAAGCAATGAAAAATTTTGCGCTCATCGGTTACCCGCTGGGGCATTCCCTTTCCCCCTTCATTCACAGGGAGCTTTTTAAAATTCAGGGCATTGAGGCTGATTACAGCCTGATTGAAATTGCGCCGGAAAACCTGGAATCGCAATTTGAAAGCCTTAAAACTAACCGCGGCTTTAATGTTACTATTCCGCATAAGGTTAATATTATTCCGTTTCTTGATGAGCTTGATGAGCGTGCGGCGCTTTTCGGCGCCGTTAACACCGTTAAGGTTGATGAAAACGGAAAAACAAAGGGATACAACACAGATTGCAGCGGTTTTCTGCGTGCGCTTGAAATGGCGGATATTCCGCTTGAGGGACGAGTGCTTCTCTGCGGCAGCGGCGGCGTTGCAAGAATGTTTGCCTTTGAGGCGGCCATAGCCGGCTGCGAGCTTACCATTGCCGTGCGCGAAAACGACCTTCTCTTTGCAAAGACAATCGGCGCGGAGCTTAATGAAAAGCTTGGCAGAAGCGCAAAGATTATGCGGCTTGATGAGGTGCAGGGCAAACATGATTTAATCATCAACGGCACGCCTGTGGGCATGTTTCCGAACACCGATGCCTGTGTGCTGAAAAAAGAGATTATTCAGCGCGCCGGTGCTGTTTTTGATGCGGTTTATAACCCCGGAGAAACGCTTTTTATCAAATTTGCAAAAGAGGCAGGCGTTAAATATTCAAACGGGCTGCCGATGCTTGTTTGGCAAGCGGCGGTTGCGGAGGAAATCTGGAACAGCACCGTTTTTTCAATGGAGGAAATCAGGCCGGTTTTGGAATTAACCGAAAAGGAGTTGTAAAAACCTTGAACATTATTTTATGTGGCTTTATGGGCGCAGGCAAAACCGTTGTGGGCAGAGAGCTTGCAAAGATCACGGGCAGAAAATTCATTGACGCCGATGAGCTGATTGAAAAGGAGCAGGGCGTTGCCATTGCTGCGATTTTTGCCGCTCGCGGCGAGGATTATTTCAGAGAGCTTGAATATGAAATGTGCAAAAAGGTTGCAGAAATGAAAAACGCCGTTGTTTCAACAGGCGGCGGCGCGATGACCTTTGAGCGCAATGTTGAGGCAATAAAAAAAGGCGGCAAGGTGGTTTTTCTTGACGCATCGTTTGACATTATTTGCGAGCGTGTGGGCAACGGCGCAACTCGCCCCCTTTTCAAGGATAAGGAAAACGCAAGGCGCCTTTATGACGAGCGCCGAGATAAATATCTGAAGGCAAGCGATTTGGTTGTTGACGGAGACAGAAGCGCCAGAATGACCGCGCTTGAAATTGCGCAAATGGTTAAATAATTGTCATTTTTATTGAAATCTTAATTTCACTGTGATATAATGCATTTGCTTTAATTCGCTATTATAATTAATACGGAGATAAAAATGGAAAATACAAATACTGCAAAGGAGCTTAATCATTTTAAGACAACCTTTGGCAAATATAAAAACCTGATGTATGAGCTTACCCGCAAAAACATCAAGCTCAAATACAGGGATTCCTGGCTTGGAATATTCTGGAGCTTTTTGCAGCCGCTGCTCAATATGATTGTGCTTACGGTTGTTTTCTCCGGCATATTCGGTGCAAAGAGAGAGCACATAATATGCTATCCCGTTTATCTTTTCACGGGCAGGCTGATGTTTGAATTTTTCACATCATCAAGCAAAAAGGCGCTGGTTTCTTTCAGAACAAACGCGCCGATTATCAAAAAGGTTTACGTGCCGAAATATATGTATCCCGTTTCGGGCATTCTTTCCAATTTCGTAACCTTTTCAATATCCATTGCCTGCTATATCATGGTTTGGATATTCTTTAAGCTGACCGGCTTCCAGAACGGGCATGATTTGACGATTAACTGGCATGTGCTGCTTTTCTTCATTCCGATGGCGCTGATGCTGATCTTCGTAACCGGCGTGGGCTTAATCCTTTCAGTGCTTCAGGTTTATTTCAGAGATATTGAATATATCTGGGAGGTTTTCTGCACCCTGATGTTCTATATGGTGCCGATTATTTATCCCCTTCAGCAAATCAACACCCACTGGATTCAGATCGTTATTAAGGTTAACCCGCTTTATTCCATGCTGGAGCTTTTCAGGCAATGCGTGCTTTACTGCATACCGATGAGCTGGAAGCTGCTTGCTTACGCCTCGGCATGGGCATTCGGAACGCTTTTTGTTGCAATCTTTATTTTTGATAAAAAGAGCGACGATTTAATTTTCCATATGTAAATCAGAAGGGCTGATAATCAGCCCTTTTCTTTTTTGCATTATTGTGCTAAAATGAGCACAAAGGAGTTGATTTTATGCAACACGAGATTACCGCACCGCAAAGGCTGCTTAATGAAAGCGGCAACATCAAAGAGCCGGGCTTTGCAAAAAAGCTTTTCTGGCAATATAGCCGCGAGGATATTAAAGCCCCCAAAATCCGTATTAAGGAATGGGATTATTATTACATCGGCACACAGGATTACGGCCTTTGCCTGACTATTTCGGACGCAGGCTTTGTCAGCTGCCTTTCGATTTCCGTGCTTGAATTCGGCGATAACCCAACCCAGCTTAACGATTCGGAAATCGGCCTGCTGCCGCTGGGAAAACTAAACCTGCCCGCAACAAGCGAGAAGGGCAACACCTGCGCCAAGGTTGGCACTGCCGATATGAAGTTTGAAAATGACGGCAAAATCCGCCGCCTTTACGGCACTTATGATAATTTTTGCAACACAAAAAAACGCCTTGTTTTTGACGTTACCCTTTCAGACACGCCCGAGGAAAGCATGGTTATTGCAACGCCGTTTGATAAGGACAAGCATTTTTATTACAACCAAAAAATCAACTGCATGAGGGCAGCCGGCTTTTTTAAATTTGACGGCAGACGTTATGAATTCAATGCGGCAAACGGCGCGCTCGGCACGCTGGATTGGGGCAGAGGTGTTTGGACATATGACAACACCTGGTTTTGGGGCTCCGGCCAGATGGTGCTTGATAATGGCAGCCGCTTTGGCTTTAACATAGGCTATGGCTTCGGCAACACAAGCGCCGCCAGTGAAAACATGCTTTTTTATAACGGCAAATCGCACAAGCTGGAGGATGTAACCTTTAACATTCCGCAGGAAAACGGCAAATATAAATACACCGAGCCATGGACTTTTACAAGCTCTGACGGGCGTTTTGAAATGAGCTTTGAGCCGATTATTGACAGGCAGGCGCCGTTTGATTTAAAGCTTATCTGCATGCTGCCGCACCAGGTTTTCGGCAAGCTTTCAGGCACGGCAATCCTTGATGACGGAACAAAAATCGAGATTAAGGACAAACTGATTTTCGCAGAGCACGTGCACAATAAATGGTAGAAAAATCGGAGCTTGTCGGGATAGTGACCACTTCGGGCGCAGCCCGACAAATTACAATTTGCATTACAGAAAAAGACTGCTTCAATAATTGCACAAGTCCGTAAAAAATGGAC
>DCTO01000090.1:37742-42288 GCA_002329285.1 Ruminococcaceae bacterium UBA1438 | reverse complement strand
CATATCATATTGATAATATATCAAATTATATCTTTTTCGTCAAGCATATCATATATAGTTTTAAATATTAAATATATATAAACACCTGCAAAAAGGGATTGCCAAACTGAACAAAAGGAATATAATATCTTACAGAATTGGCGAGGTGTTAAGATGATTTGCGAAAAAGACCTTCAATGCATTAAGCAATATCTTGATTTAACAGAGGATTTGCTTAAAAACGAGCTTGTGGCGGGAATNNAAGCAATACAATCACCACGGCACAATCAGCACGCATTTTCACAGCGTTTACGTTTCCTTCACCGTGCTGAAAATATGCAACAAAATCGGCAAGGAGCCGCGGGAGATTGTGAGGGCTTCCCTGCTGCATGATTTTTATTTATATGACTGGCACACTGAAAAGCACGAGGAGATGCACGCCTGGTATCACCCAAAGGCGGCGGTGAGGAACATCAAAGAGCACATCGGGGAGCTGACGCCGGAGCAGGAAAACATGATTCTTTGCCATATGTGGCCGCTGCACCTGATGCCGCCGAAAACGCTTGGCGGCTGGATTCTGACCGCGGCAGACAAGCATTGCGCCACCGAGGATTTAATGGGCAAATCCGGCAAATTTGATGAGATTTATGATGAAATTAACAAGAGGCTGAACTGATATGATTTACACAATTTGCAGTTATTTTTTCTGCTTTATCCTTTACAGCTTTGCAGGCTGGCTTATGGAAACCCTGCTTTATTTATTCAGGGATAAAAAGGTTGTTAAGAGGGGCTTTCTTTTCGGCCCGCTTTGCCCGATTTACGGCACGGGCGCAGTTATCTGTACGGCGGTGCTTTACGGCAGGGTGAGCAACATTTTTCTGCTTTTCATTTACGGTCTGCTGCTTTGCGGCTCGCTTGAATATTTAACGCATTTTTTGATGGAAAAATGCTTTCACGCAATGTGGTGGGATTATTCAACGCGGCGCTTTAACATCAGGGGCAGAGTTTATCTTAACGGGCTTTTGATTTTCGGAGCAGGTGCAGTGCTTATCGTTAAGGTTTTGCAGCCGCTTGCCTTCAAGCTTGTTGATATCATGCCTGAAAAGCTGCTTTATGCAATCTGCTTTGCGCTTTATTCAATTCTGATTATTGATTTTGCCGCAACGATTGAAAATCTAAAGGGCGGAATCAGGATTATGAAAAGCTTTCAAAGCACAATCATTGAATCTACCCAAAAGGGCGTTGATTTAACCGAAGAGCAGCTTGAAAGCCTGAAAAGCAGCATTGCAAATTCAAAATACGCCAAAAAGCTTACCGCTTCAATGACGGATAACAACAGCGTTTTAACCCGAATGAAAAGCCAGTTTCCCGATTTCACGATTGAGAAATATAAACACGTTTTGGACATTATTCTTGACAAGCCGATTGAAAGCAAAAAGCGAACGGACATCAAGCTTTACGGCGGAGTTGAGGATAATGAAAAGCCCTCAGAAGGCGAAAGCGAAGAAAATCCGAGCAAATAATAATAATATTTACCTTTAATTAACATATTGTTCATTGAATTTTTGAAGCGGTTTTGCTAATATTATTAAGGCAAAACAAGCGAAAGGAGATGAGGGCGCTTTGAAGATCAGAGAAGGCTTTGCAAAGCGGAATATTGCGGGCTCTGAAATCGTTGTTCCCGTTGGGAAAAACGCATTGCAATTCAACGGAATGATAACGCTGAATGAAACCGGCGCTTTCATCTGGGATTGCCTTAAAAGCGAAACCACAAAGCAGGAAATTGTTAACAGCCTGCTTGAGGAATACAATGTTGAGGAGCAAAAGGCATCTGCGGATGTTGATAAATTTTTGGCGCTGCTCAGCGAAAACGGTTTACTTGAAGCATAAGAGAGGGCGGATAATATCCGCCCCTTTTTTGTTATGGGAGGGCGCTGAAGCTTTTTACCTGCTTTTTATGTTGACAAAGGCAATTAAATTGTGTACAATTATATCAACAAAAATCTTAACTGTTACGGAGAATATTATGGAAAACGAAAATGACAGCAGGAAATACGATGCGCTGAAGCTTGAAAATCAGCTTTGCTTTCCGCTTTACGCCGCATCAAAGGAGATTATCAGGCGTTACAAGCCCTTTCTTGACGAGCTTGATTTAACCTACACGCAGTACATTGCAATGATGGTTTTTTGGGATAAAAAGCAGCTTAACGTTAAGGAACTGGGCAAATATCTGAAGCTTGATTCCGGCACGCTGACCCCGGTTCTTAAAAAGCTTGAGGCAAAGGGCTACATCACCCGCAGCCGCTCCGCAGAGGATGAGCGAAACCTTGTGATTTCCGTCACTGACAAGGGCGAAGCGCTGAAGGAAAAGGCGGTTGAGGTGCCCGTTAAAATGGGCGCCTGCGTTAGCTTAACTCCGGATGAGGCCATGACGCTTTACAGAATTTTATATAAGCTGATGGGCTCGCTTGAGGGCGAATAAAGACTTGACTTGCTTGCATCAGCACTTGGGCCAATATAAACACAAAAAGGGCTTACCGATTTGGTAAGCCCTTTATTTTTTGCCTTATTGAATTATAAGAGCGAAACAACTAAATCGCCCATTTCGCTTGTGGTTACGGTTGGAAGGCCGTCCTCAGCGATATCGGGTGTGCGCGCTTTGGTGAGCGCCGCATCAACCGCAGCCTCGATTGCATCAGCCGCCGCAGCTTCGCCGAAGGTGTAGCGCAGCATCATTGCGCCGGAAAGAATGGTTGCAAGCGGATTTGCTTTCTGCTGGCCAGCGATATCGGGAGCAGAGCCGTGAATCGGCTCATAAAGCCCGAAGGTACCCTCTGCAAGAGAGGCGGAAGCAAGCATGCCGATTGAGCCGCTGATCATTGAAGCCTCATCGGAAAGAATATCGCCGAAGATGTTTGAGGTTACGATAGTGTCAAACTGGCCGGGATTGCGAACAAGCTGCATTGCGCAGTTATCAACATACATATATGAAAGCTCAACCTCCGGATAATCCGCATGAACCTCCTCTGCAACCTTGCGCCAAAGCCTTGAGGAATCAAGCACGTTTGCCTTATCAACGCAGGTGAGGCGCTTGCCGCGCTTCATCGCATATTCAAAGCCGGCCTTAACGATGCGCTTGATTTCCGGCACGGTGTAACGCTCCGTGTCATAAGCGCCGACAACGCCGTTTTCCTCGTAAGTGCCGCGGTCACCGAAATAAATGCCGCCGGTAAGCTCACGGACAATCAGAATATCAAGCCCATCGCCGATAATCTCCTCCTTAATCGGAGAAGCGGATTTGAGCGGGGCAAAAATCTTTGCAGGGCGCAGATTTGCAAAAAGGCCTAAAGCGCCGCGAATGGCAAGCAGGCCAGCCTCCGGGCGATTGTTGCCGGGCTGAGTGTCCCACTTTGCTCCGCCTACCGCGCCGAGAAGCACGGCATCGGAAGCCTTGCAGGCAGCCTCTGTTTCCTTTGGAAACGGAACGCCCGTTTCATCAATCGCACAGCCGCCGAGCAGCTGATAATTATAATCAAACTTAAAGCCGAATTTTTCGCCTGCTGCATCAAGCACCTTGAGCGTTTCATCAACAATCTCCGGGCCGATGCCGTCACCCTTCAGGACTGTAATCTTGTAATCATTCATAACGGAAAACCTCTCTTATTTTTCAAAAATGCCGGGCATGGTGTCATCGCGGTAGCAATCCTCCTGATCGCGGTTAACCGCGCAGATGATTCCTTTCATTGACGCATAGCTGATATTGTGGGAAACGCCGATCCCGAAAACATCCTTGCCCTGCGGATTCTTAAGGTGAATATAGGAAATCGCCTTTGAATCGGAGCCCACTGCGATTGCATGCTCGCTATAATCTATAAACTCATAACCGGTGATTCCGATTTTCTGAATTGCGGTGAAAAATGCGCCGATCGGGCCGTTGCTTTCGCCCTTAATCTCAATCGGCTCGCCGCCCTTATAAGTGATGGCGCCCTCAAACTTAACCTTTGAAAGCTCCTCTTCCTCAACCTTTTCTTCATATACCTTATAATTGCGAAGCTTATAAGGCCCTGCAACGTTTCGATATTCCTTCTGGAAGAGGCCGAAAACCTCTGCTGCCGAAAGCTCTGTTCCCTTTTCCTCGCAAGCCTTCTGAACGACTGCACCGAATTCGGGATGCATGGCCTTTGGCATCTTAATGCCATAATTATTTGAAAGAATGAAGGCAGCACCGCCCTTGCCGCTTTGCGAATTAATGCGAATAACGGGCTCATATTCCCTGCCGACATCGGCAGGATCAATCGGAAGATACGGAACCTCCCAATAATCGGAATCCGTTTCATCCATATAGATTTTGCCCTTGTTGATAGCATCCTGATGAGAGCCTGAAAACGCGGTGAACACAAGCTCGCCCGCATACGGCTGGCGCGGAGGCACGGTCATCTTTGTTGTGCGCTCATAAACCTCCTTGATTTCATTGATGTTATGGAAATCAAGCTCAGGATCAACGCCCTGGGTCCACATATTAAGCGCAAGGGTTACCATATCAACATTGCCGGTGCGCTCGCCGTTG
>DCTO01000090.1:5423-37724 GCA_002329285.1 Ruminococcaceae bacterium UBA1438 | reverse complement strand
ATGGCGGCAGAAATATTCAATCTGATCCGCATAGCCATTCGGTGTTGAGCATTCAACGGTTGACGGAAGATTAAGAATAATCGGGTTTTCCGGCGTTGCGCCCATAACATCCATAACCTCTTCGCAGATTTTGATTGCATTATCAATTTCCGTGCCGGTGAAGGATTCAGGAGAATATTCATAGCGGATATTCATATCCGGATTTTCAGCAAGCTCCTTATCTGTTAATTCTTTAATGAGCTTTGCGCCCTTAACGGCAATATCAATAACGCCCTGCATATCTGTTTTAAACACAACCTTGCGCTGAAGGGTTGAGGTTGAATTATAAAAATGAACGATAACGTTTTTTGCGCCCTTGATTGCCTCAAAGGTTTTCTTAATCAAATGCGGCCTTGCCTGAACAAGCACCTGAATGGTTACATCATCAGGGATATAGCCGCCGTCAATAAGCGTTCTTAAAATCTCATATTCAGTTTCGGAGGCTGACGGAAAGCCAACCTCAATTTCCTTAACGCCGATTTTGAGCAGAGTGTCAAAAAGCTCCAGCTTTTCCTGAAGATTCATGGGATCAACAAGCGCCTGATTGCCATCTCTCAAATCAACGGAGCACCAGATCGGCGCTTTGGTGATTACCTTATCCGGCCAAGTTCTGTCCGGAATATTAATCGGCTTGAACGGGATATACTTTTTGTATCCTTCTAACATAACAATGACTCCTTTCAAACTTTGCGGCAATGCCGCCGTAATTTTCAGGGCATAAAAAATACGCCCCTAAAAAATATAGGGGCGCAGAAAATCTGCACGGTACCACCCTATTTCAGCAAATTGCTTTGCCCTTTAGCATCAAATAATGCCTTAACCTTTAACGCAGTTATGCGGCTGCACCTATTAATTTCTATTCAGAGCAGCGACTCCGCAGAGAGCTATGCATTAATTATTCCGTGCCGGCTTTCACCTGCCGCCGGCTCTCTGAAACGGCAATAAAAAATCTTTTTCTGCTTCCCAGTCTTTGTTGGGTTTTATTTATTTGTTACATTATTATATACAGTTAATGCTTTTTTGTCAAGGGTGAGTTTTGAGAAGATTTTTATCTGAAAAGAATATAGCAATAGGTGGCGCCATATTCATTGATTGAGCTATATTCATTTGAATAAATTGCCGAGCCCGATTGCCTGATTTTCAGATTTTGACCGGACAGCTCAACGCCGCTCATATTGCTTCTGACCGAAACAATTGCAAAGTGATTGAGATTTCTGCTGTTTGAGAAATCCGTTGTTGCGGGCATTGCATTACCCTTAAACACAAGCCCCCAGGTTGGATTAAAGGGGCAATTTGTTGTGATTGTGCGGGTCAGATTTCCGTCACCAAAATAAACGCCGAAATAATAAGGCGTATTCCACTTATTCCTCTCGCTTTCCGTTATGTGGCAGGTGCTTTCAAAATGCTCTGCCAAAGTTGCGTCAATTATTTCATTATCGGCATTAAAATCAGCCCGTTCCGGTCTGTCACTACCGAGCCAGCTATTAAGGCCGAGTGTTTCTGTTCTGTTTGAAGAGCTCATTTAACAATCTCCTTTATCATATTAATTATTGCTTTCATAACCGAAAACCATATCCCAGCCGTAAAACGGCAGATTTGCCTCATCAATATCAAACCAGGTTAACTCAAAGGCATCAAACGAGTCAAAATTAAGATCGCCCGAGGCATTTTTGACTCTCATATATGCAGGCAGACACTCATCAATTATTTTTTCAAGCTTTGCAAAACGCTTCTTGTTGTTTGAATCGCCATAATAATACAATATTATTCGGCGATCCGGATAACTTGACACAAAGCCATGGTCATTTTGGAAAAACCGAGTTGTTATGCCTGAAATAGAGGTATAATAATAGCCCTCGCTGAATGAATCTACTATTCGATGCCGGGTTTCTTCATCTGTTTCTGCAGGCGATAAACGGGTGAGCGAAAGCAGCATTGACAGGCCGTAATCATCGGCAGTGTCAATAAAAGCGTTGCGAAGGGCTTTTTCAATAAGCTCATCAACCATGGAAAGCCCTGCCGCATAAGCGCGCATTTCCGCCTTTGTTATATCACCGGCCTGCATGTTAAAGCCAAGCCCCTGCATCAGATTGCAAAGACGCGAAAAGATTTGATTATTCATAAGCATCCACCGAAAGGCTATTAAGCACAAGATAAGCATTTGACGGGCATGAGAACGGCATTGAATTTTCATCAACCGTGCAAACCTCTGCAAGGCTTATACCTTCAATGCCGTACAGCATCGCCTCAAGCTCCGAGCTGCTAACATTCTGCCCGATGTGCATAGAGGAAACCGCTTCGGAAAGCATATCTCTTGCGGCTGCGCAAAGCTCCTCCTTATCATAACCACTCTCTGCTTTGATTGACGCACGGATGTTGAACTCAAACGGCTGAGCCTCAATAACATCAAAAGTAATACTGCTGATAGAAACGACACCCATATTACTTCTAATTGAATTCACCACATCATTTGTTGTTACGCCGCCTTTCAGCTTAACGCAAACCTTGAGCGTATTATTATCGTCATTATAAACGCGTGCATCCAGAATTTTTTCATTCTCAAGCACCATCTCGCGCAGACTTTGCTGGTTAACCGCTAAACGCCGGCTTGAATAAGAGGAAATAATGCGCTCTCTGAAGGAAGCATCATTTTCATCATCAAATCCGCCTATTATTTCAGAGGGATTTGTCACAGCAGAAATATATTCCGGAGGATTAACCATAACCGTGATTTCACCGGCATGGCAATTAAATTCTGCTCCGCCTGAAATTGCCTGTGCCGCAACTAAGACCGAAGTTTCGCCTGCAGGAATAACCGCCGCTTCTGTTGTTGCAAACTGAATGAACGGCTTTTCTGCTGAAGCACACAGCGTTTCTGCCGGGATGGTGACATCCGATTCAAGCGGCTCTGCAAGGCTGAAAAGCAATTCCCCCTGCGCAACCGACGCAGTTTTCCTTTCAACCCCTCTCAATTGCGCGTGGCGATCCAGATATTCGCCGCTTGCGGTTTGAGGAAAGCACTGCTTGAGAACATATTCGGCAAAGGAATAAGCAGAAAAGATTTCGCTTGCAACTGCTTTGAAGCGAAGTTCAAGATCTGACGCCGGAGACGGCTCAAGCCCGCATTCCTCAAAATACGCAGCCTTCATATTATTTATAATTTCATTATAAGTTTCTTTCAAAGCGCAATTTCCACCTGCCTTTTTTCATTATTAATTGTTAAGTTTAGACGGAGAACGGAGTCGTTTTCCTCAGCTCCGTCAACATAAACTCCGCCTAAATAATAAAGCGCTTGCCTGGCACGAGCGGCAGCATAAAGTGAAAGAGGCACAGCCTGCTTGCCCTGAGCTGAAAAACCGCCATACCGCATATCGGGATAAAAGCTGCCCCTGTTTGTACAAACAGCCCTTGCAATATCCTGAATTATCAATTCAGTGTAATCCCCAAGCTCAAGGCTGCCGCCCTCGGCCGGAATATAATCCCCGTTTTCAATGCGCTCTGTTATATATTTAATCATATTATTTCATCCCCATCTTTGTTGATTATTGTTCCGTCAGCCTTAATTATTACCTTATTAAGAACGATGCTGCCGTCATTCAGAAGGCTGATTTTTGCTCCGCCGAGGGATTCTATTTCAATCTCGCCCTGCCCGATTTCCTTTTGGGGCATTTTAACCCCTGCACGGCAGACGCCGCCGGTGCTGTTAAGAAGCAGCACCGATTCGCCGACAGGCGCGCAGGAGGAATATCCGTAAGGCGAGAAATCAACCGAATTTCTTGATTGCATTGTGCCTATTGCCTCTGTCACTGCAGAGCTGTTAATCGTAAGCATTCCGACCTCGACAGGGCTGGCGCTCTGAAAAGCTCTCCTTTTACTAAGCCACATAATTAATCAGCTCTCCTTCTGTTTCTGCGCGAAGCCTGAGAAGTGTTTTTTCGCCCTTATCATTCTTGCTTTTAACAAGCTGATAAACGAGCAGCTCACGCCCCTCACAAACGCCTTTGAGATTAACCTTCGCCCTGTCATAAAGCCTGAAATCCACAGTGCCGGCAAGCTCCAGCTCAAGAGTATATAGCTCTGAATATGAGCTTTCAAGCCTGTTTTTTGCAACAGCTTCTCTTTGCCAAAGCGGAAGAGCCGAAAGATTTATCAGCCTGCGCCGGGCAATGCCGCTTTTTTCTGCAAAGCGGCTTTTGAGATGATAGCAATATTCATCCGAGGCATTGATTTTATAATCAATCTGAGAAAGCGGCTTGCTTCTGTTAACCGTGAAGGCGGCGGAAACAACTCGGCTGCCTTCAAGCGTTTTCAACTTTTGGCTTTTTTCAAAGGCGCGGATAACGTTATTTGCATCAACATAAATCCCTCTTGAATAAAGCATTTTGAAAAAATCATTGATTGCGCCAAAGCAGCTTGTTCCCTTTGAAACATAATAATCCTTATCGCAATAAAGGACGGGCAGCCCGAAATCAAAGCCAAATTCCCTGGCATTATGAAACCAAAGCTGCCGCGCGGAGGGATGATGATATTGGCAGGGCAGCGCCTCATTATCAACAAGAAGCGCCGCGCTGCTTCTGGCATAAATAAACACACGCTTTCCGCTTTCCGAGGTGCTGAGGGTTTGCTTATCAGCAAAGCCGGTGAAGATTTTGCTTTTACCCTCAAAAGCCTCCACACGGGTTATTTCGCCTATTTTTTCCTCTGCAAAGAAGCTTAGGCGAAGCCCGTCACAGGCGGCATCAGTTTCGCTTGCGAGCTCATATGAAATAATCCTTTGAGGCTCGGTGCATTTATTCTGCCCGTCATAAAGCCTAAAACTCAATTCAGCCAAATCCTGTCTCCCTCCTCAATATCAAACGGATTTCTGACGGTGTTGCACTCCATCAGCTCCTCAACTGAAATACCGCATCTTTCAGCGATATCAAAAGCATTTTCGCCCGCCTGAGCAAAGGTGTAACCAAAAGGATGGCTTTTGCCGCGCAGGGCTGATTTTTCCAAGAAAACCGCCTCATATGAAATTCCGCCCTTATCCGCATTTTCAGTTATTAAAAGGCTTTTAAAGCAGGCAAGAAAGCAGCGCCCGCTCGGTAGAAAAAGCCAGCCCTCGCCGCCCTCATTAAACACTCTTGAAAGCTCTCTTACAGTCTGCAGGGCGTCCTCGCCGTAAAAGCTGCCGCTTACAGTGATAACGCTTGCATTTTTTGCAATTTCATCAGCATTAAAGTCGCCGCCGAGCAAGGGCAGGCATGCAATGCTTTTGCTGCTGAGCACCTCTGTTTTCGCAGGGTTTGAGGGAAAAACGAAGCTTTTGTATCTCATATTAAGAAGCGTCATTCCCCGTCACCCCCAAGGCCTGAATCATAGCGCCTTGAATCCAGCTCAAGATATTCGGAAACATCTTTTATTTCGTCATAACCGTTAATAAAATCACATCCTGTTTTATTCCTGCTCTTCAAATGAAACCTCATCATTAAAGGTGATGAAAACTCTTTGCACAAAGCAATCAGCATATTTATCAACAAAAGCGCTTTCACACGAAAGGCAAGATATTCTCATATCCGAGGCACTTTTGCAAAGCTGTGAAATAATTTCATCGCAGGAAACCTGATTTTTTAAGGAAGGCGGGATATAAAGCTCTGCGCAGAGCGACACACGCCCCGCGGCAATATCAGAGCCGATTGACGCCTCATCAAGCTGAATATCTGAAAGCCGAACGGCAATCACCAGCCTTGACAGCAGGGTTGGCTTAACCGCCCTTGGAAACGCCCTGCATATCAAAGCATCATTGAAATAAGAATTCTGCCGAAGCCTGAAGATATAATCATCCGAAATGCTGCTGAGCTTAATCATCCTCTGCCTCCCAGACGCGCCTCAATACGCCCCAATAATAAATCGTTTCTCCGCCCATAACAAACCCCTGCTTTTTCTTGAAAATATATTTTTCATCATCATAAAGCACCAGGGCGTTATCAGACAGAGCCTCAATATTATGGTCATAAGGCCCGATATAAACATAATAATCTGCGCTGACCTCGCCGATTGCCGTATATTTCGGCTCAAAATTTGTTTTGGTTTCCTGCCATTTTTGCTTAATGACGGCAAAAAACGGCGTTGAAACCCAATCGCCGTCAGCAAGGAAAATTTCCTTGCCGACTTTGATTAATTCGTTTTTTATTATCTCTGCCCTGCTCATTCAAACACCCATAAACGCAAAGCTGTTGATTTTAATGAGCGCCTGCGCATCCTGCAGGGCTGAATTCAAAATGCACTCAGCCGCCTTAACGGCATTGCCGCTTTCCTCTTTAACCGAAATATCCCCCGCCTTAAAGGAGGTTACGGCGCTTTTGCCGGATTCCTTTAAAGCAACAAGATGATTGATTTTAGCCGCGGCAACAAAAGCAAGCCTGATATCCTCGCCTGCATCCTCCCTTGAAACGGACTGAACCCATTCGATTGTATAATCAATCAGGGAGGCGTTATCCGTTTCAAAAGCATCATCAAGCGCGCGCAGGTTTGCAAGGCAGCTTAATGCCGTTTCTCTGTTTATCAAGGCTTCACTTCCTTTAAATCAAATTATGTGTTTTTATTCTCCGTCACCTTCAGGATAAACAAAAACCTTTATTGCATCGTCATAAAGCTTTGAAAAGCCGCAGATGGTTGAAATGGTTGCCCTTTCAAGCTGGCGGTCAATAAGCTTATCGTATTCCGTGAGCACCTCGCCTGCCTGCACCTTTTCAACTGCGCAGGAGCGATCAAGGCCGATTATTCCGCCGCCGGAAAGCTGCGAGCAATTAACAATCTCTGCTCCGAACGGAGTGATCATATTTCCTGTGCCGTGGAAATTTAGACCCGCGTTTGAATCCTTGAATTCGGAAATATTGAGCATTGCCGCAATTTCAGGGCCTCCGGCAAGAATGGTTGTGAGCTTATAAGGCTCCAGCGCCTGCCACAGGCTGATAAGATCAGTGTACTGAAGTGTTGAGCCGGAAAGCTTTGAAGCATTATCAATATTGCCTGCAATCACCTCAACCGCATCATTAAACTGGCTTCTTGCGATATATGCGCCGATCTGCTTTAAGGTTATGGTGAAAAGATCAAGCTTTTGGAATTTGATTGCCTCATAAGACGCAACAAGCATTCTGCCCCTTTTGTGAAGGCGAGTGAGCTTATCGCTGGATTTAATAACCGTTTGCGGAATATGCGCGCCCTCGGCAACGTTTGCAAGCTCAATATCATCGCCGCTCGGAAGGCTTGAAATTGAGCGATAATCAAGAGAATCAATATTTGTTGTTGTTGCAATAATCTTTGAAAGCTTATCCTCCTCTTCAATGCCCTGAAGAACTGCGCGCGAAACATATTCGGGAAAAAGCGCAGCAGAATCAGTGGTCTGGAAAAATTTTGAAATGCTGTCTGAATTTCTGCCCGAAACCTTGATATCAAATCTTTTGAGCTGGCGCTGATAAGCATCAAGCCCCTCAAGCGCTGTGCCGACATAGTTTTCGGACGGATCAATAGCCTCCAAAGAAGCGGTGAAGCCCTTTGAAGAGCTGTATAAGCCCTTATCAAGCTTTATATTATCAAATGACATATATAGATTTCCTCCTTTTAAAAATCAAAGCAAATTAAAGAATAATGCCGGCGATGTGGTTTTCACTGTCAATCTTAATGACCTTAACCACATTTTTTGCATTTGCATACTGCTTAATTGCTCCGCTTCCGTTTGAAGCAACCGGCGTATTATTATAGGTTAAATTATCAACATACGGAATTTCCGCATAGCCCTTAACCTGAACGGCTGCAACGCCGTCATCAACGCTGACACAAACGCCGATAAACTCGCCGCTTGCGCTTGCCGGATTAACTGTTGAATTACTTTCGACCGAAACAAGCGCACCCTTGGTGACATTTTCGCCGGCCTTAAAGGTTAAAACGTTTTCATTAAAGCCTTTAAAATCAAATCTCATTTTAATTCCTCCTAAATTTTAAATTCATTAAAACCGTTTTTGGTGTTTTGATCTGCTTTTGCAAGCTGGGGCGCAGGCATATCCTTCTGCGCATTCTGCTTTTCAAAAGCATATTTGAATTTAAGCAGCTCATCGGTTGTCATAACCGCCGCAACGCCTGCAAAGGTTTGCAGATCCATAAACGGAATTGCCTTTGCGCAAAGCTTTGTTATCTGCTTTGCAAGGCTTTCCTTATATTCCCTTCCAAGCTCTGCCTGCTCCTCAAGGGTTTGAATATAATCGCCCAGAGCGGCAGCCTCCTTGGCGGAAATCGTAAGCTCCTGCTGTGAGGAGAGACTTTTAATAATATCCTGCATATCAAGCTTCCTTTCATCAATGGCAAAGGCCTTTTCAACGCCCGCCTCTCTTTGTGCGGGCACGGCAACAAAGCTGAATTCATAAGCATCCTCTGCGCCGCTTAAAACATTAAAGCATTTTCTGCCGCCATATTCCCTGCCCGGTATATGCGGGCAAGGTGTTTTTCTTTTGTTTTCGCCGCAGATTGAGCAGGTGCATTCGCGCATGGAGCAGGAAACGGAAACCTCTTTCTTTATTCCCGCATCAATATCGCGGATAAGCCCCTGAGTTTCATCGCTTCTAACCATATATGCCTTTGCAAAAAGCGCATAAAACGGCTCGCCGTCTGCGGTTTTTCTGCCGCTTATCTGCTCAACTGAGGTGTCAAAAATCCTGGCGGTCTGATCTTCTGACCGCATTGAATGATCCTTGATTCCCGTTTTTCCGATAAACAGCCTTGCAAGTTCATTCAGCGATGCAACGGAGAATTTTTCGTTATCCCTGTCCACATCATTATTGCAGAGCATAAGGCGGAAAACATAAAGCTCCTCCTCGCTGAGAGGCTTGCGTGTGAACTGCATTATTTTTTCATAATCACCTTTATCGGGGGTGTATCCCTTTTCAATAATACCCTCTCTCATTCTTCAGCCTCCTTTGCAATTTTCTCTGCCTGAGCATTATAAAGGCAAGCCTTTGCATGCTCTGTTTCATCCTGAAGAGTGATATTTTCCCATTTAACTTCAACCGGAAGATAAATCCCGTTTGAAAGCAAATAGGCGTTTGCTATTTTAATTAGCACGGGGGTGAGCAGGCGCCTGTAAGCCTCCAGCTCCGTGGTTAAAACATCCGCCTGCTGCGAGCTCATTCTCTCTGTTGTTGACCAGGAAAGCCCAAGCATATAAGGCGGAATGCCCGTTTTTGCAATCAACTGCTCCAGCAGCTGGCGAACAGGAATTTCGCTTGAAAGCACATTATTATCCGCCCCGATAACCTTGACGCTGACATCGCCAACGGCAACGAAATCCTTAACCGTATCCTTGCTGCTCATCGCCTGCTGCCAGGCAGAGGCAATCTGGTTTGCCCTTTCGCGGGCGTCAACGCCGTCATCATTCGGCTTATAAGTGACGGCATAGCGCAGATTGCCCGCATGGCGCCAGTTTTCACTNNATTTCACCGATGGTGTTATAAATTGAAAGCAGAATATCGGCAATGAACGGCATTCCCTCCAAAAGGCTGGTGCCGAGAATTTTGCCGGGTTTCGGATTAAGGGCGGAGAATAAAATAAGCTCCTGCCTTTCAAGCCTTTTGCCTGAATTATAAAATTCAACGCCAAGCCCGTTTTGAGAGCGCTTAACCTCAAGGGCTGAAAGCTCGCCGTTATAAAGCGCATAAAGCCCGTTTTCATCTGCAATCATCTCTCCCACAGCTGATCCGCAGGTGATGAGATCCGAAAGATAAGCCGAGGTAAAAGCATAAATGCCCGTTTGATTTCCGCCGACGTTGATGCTTTCAAAGAAGCGTTTCATATCAGCATCCGCCTTTTCATTGCCGGTTTCAAACCAGAAATCATTAACCAGGCTGATGATTTTCGAAATTGCGGCATCAATTATCGGCACGCTCTGCCTTAATTCATAAAAAATCCTGCTGTCTGAAGCAAGCGGATAAAGTGAATTCAGCTGCCAAAACGGATGAGCGGAATAAGCGCTCGTCTGAACAGCGGCAATGCCCGTTTCGGCAGCGGCGCTGCCTGCTCTTTTTCTGTTAAACAGCCCCAAATTTTCACATCCTTTCAACCGCAAATGTGATTAAATCCCCGGATTTGTTTTCCTGCCCAAGAACAGTTGAAACAAAATAGCGGATATCATCCATTGCATGGTCGTTTTCTTTTTTCGGCGCATCACGCCTGATATCATTATCCCAGCGATAAACGGAAAATTCCCTTATTGTGTCTGCGCAATGGGGATAGAAAAATATCTGATCGCCCTTAAGCGCCGTGCAAACAAGATTTATTCCGCGCAAAACATCGTTATCCGCCTTGATAACCCTGAATTTACCGTGGCGCTTAACTGTTTCAATAAAGCTTGCGGCGGAGGGATCAACAATCACCGCAGTTATCGGCAGATCGCCCGCCAATACCTCAAGGCGCTGATAATATTCCTCATCCGTCAGCTGAACGCCGTCATCCCTGCTTGAATGATAAAATTCATCAAAGCGAAACCAGGCGTTATCAGCCTCTGATTTACCCCAAAGGCCGAGGGAAAAGGGATTAACCGTGCCGTAATCGCAGGAAATATAGTATTGCGAAAATGCGCCGCTGCTTTTTTTAATGTGGCGCTCTGCACTGAACATCGGATAAACAAGGCCATCCGCCGCAACCCATCTGCCCTCAACAAAGCGCTCATAAAAAGCGCCGCTGTAAAGCCGCTTATATCTTGCGATAACAGCCGGTGAAAGCGAGGGATTATCCTCCATCTTAAAATTAAGATAAAGCATATTTTTTTGCCCCGCCTTTTTTATCCATTCATTATAAAACCAATGAAAAGGATGCTCCGGATTGCAGTTAAACCAAAACCTTGCATTATCAAGAGAGCAGCGCGCAAGTGCCTGCTCAACAAAGGAGCGCGGCATAAGCGCAACCTCGTCAAGCAGCACTCCTCCCAGGGTCATACCCTGAATCAGAGAGGCGGAGGATTCATCCCTGCCGCCGAAAAGCCAGAAGCGGTTTTTCACCCCTGCCCTTTCAATCTCTAAAAGATTTCTGCTGATTTTGTAATCACAATTAAAGCCGAGGGCGGAAAGCTGGGGCAAAAGCGGGGTAACAACATTGCGCCTCAGTGATGCAATCGTTTTGCCGCAAATGGCAAAAGATGTGCCGCAAAAGCTGTAAAACGCCCAGCTTATAAATGAAATGCTCATGCACATTGTTTTGCCGGAGCGGATTGCCCCATCGCAGATAATCCCGTTTTTATCCTTAACGGGGCTTTCATTGCACCACCAGCTTAAAACCGCAAGCTGCTTTTTTGAAAAGGGGGCGAAGCTATTCATTCTGCGCCTCATCAAAGGCGCTTCCCGCAAGGCGGGCGCCCTCCTCCAGCGCTTTATAAAACCCAAGCGGCTCTGAAGGCGCGCGGTTTTCAAGCTCCCTCAGCTTTTCAAGCGCGCGAATTCTGTCAAAAAATTTAATTTCCATTCCACCGCCCTTGGGGCGCTTAATCTCGCTTATGTTATAAAGATTAAGCTGCGGCAGCATTTCAAGGATCTGAGCCTCATCTGCAAAAAGAAGGCGCACCGCATCCTGTGTTTCTCCAAAAGCAAGGCGCTTTAAGCCTTCGCGGATTTCCTCCTCTGCAGTTTTCTTTTTTCTGCCCATTTTTAACCTCCTGTTACAAAATCAAAGGGCTGAAAATCTTTGAAAAGCCCTTCACCAATACCCCGGAAAACAAAAAAATATAGCGCCGAAACGCTATATTTTTTGAAAAATTATTATTTATTTTTTGATTATTCATATTTCAGGCATCAAAAAAGGACGGCAAACTGCCGTCCTTAATAAACGTTTAAAAATATTAATTTATCACAACATCAGTTGCCGGAATGAAGGCTTCTGACGAAGCGGCGTCTGCGGTTACGGTAACCGTGTCACCTGAATTAATGAGAAGCACCTGCATGCAATCCGTTACGGCAATGTAGTAATAAGCTCCGCCGTCCAACTGAATGTAATAATAGGTGTTGCCGTCATTAACAGAGGTTTTGATATCTGTTACCGCGCCGGTAATTTGAGTGCTTTCTGCGGTTTGCTGCGTGTTATCCGGCTGTGTTGCATCATCAACAACACCGGCTCCGTTTTCATCAGCCTTATAATCATCCGCATTTGCATCACTGCCAACTATGCCCTTATCCTTGAGCGCATTGATATAATTTTCAACGGCTGCGTTAAGCGCTTTGATATCGCTGGTTTCCTCATCATAAACGCCCCTGCCGACGATTGTTTTATCAGCAAGGTTAACAAGCGCATAGCCCTTGATTGTGTAATTATCGCCGTAGAAGGACATGAAATATGCTGGCTGGCCCTCAATATCAAGCAGAATGGGGAAGGTTGCATGATAGCCGTAATTCTGAACAGCATCCTGCGCGGATTCCATTGCTGAATACTCTGTTGCACCGCCGTTCTTATAATAGCGGGTTTCCTTTGTGCGCTGATTGCAAAGGACGAAACCGAAATTTGAGGTTGTTGAATCCTCTGAGGTTACGCCGGTGTAAATCCAAACGTCATCATTAAGCGCAATATTACCGCTGCCGCTTGAAGCAACGTTAACATCATTCTGGAAAATGATTGAATTCCAGAAACCGTTTGAAAGCTTGCCGTGATAATTATACTGCTCAACAACAAGGCTTTCGCTGTAAACAACATCAATCCAGTTAAGCTCTCTGTCCGTTCTCACGGTTTCAATATCATAATAATCACTTTTGCCGGTGAGCGCATCCGTGATAATAACGCCCTTAACGTCAGTGCCGCCGAAAAGGCCGATGGTTTTATCAAGCACGGGGGTTATCCAATAAGGATGAGCGCTGTCATCAATCTCAAAATTAGGGGTATCCAAAAGTGCAGTGGGATACTGAAAACGCAGATGGCGGATCAGCTTTTCATTGAAAAGCTCCGTTGGTGAATACTTGATTCCCTCGCCGAACTGATCAACACAGTTAACAACCTGAACCTTCTGGCTGACAAGATCAATCAGCATATAGGCAGGAAGGCCGTTTTTAGTGTTATTAATCCACCTGAAAACATTTGCATATTCCAGATAAGCAACACGCACCGGAGAGCCCTTATAATTAATCTGAGTTGAATTTGCGGTTACAACGAACTGGCTTTTGAATTCATCAAGGCTGCCGAGCTGCTGATCCGCAAGGAACTTTGAGGTTTGCTTATCAAGGCGCGGAACTTCATCATAATTAATATCCGAAAAATCCTCAATGAAGCTGCTTTCATTAACCGTCATCAGCTCACTGTAAGTTTTCGCGCGGAAGAGCTGCGCGCCGACAAGCCAGCCAACAAGCATAACCGCCACAAGCGCAACAATTATGCCAAGAGGCACGATTGATTTTTTCTTAACGTATTCACGGCGCTCAATCTTTTTGTTTGCACCGCAAAGAAGCCCAAAGAAAAGCACAAACATTGCAACAAGCAAAACAAGGAAGGTATATAGCTGGGCATCATGAATGTTAAGCGCGGGCAGCATCACATAATAAAGCACGCCGCCGCCGATAATTGTTAATATAATTGAAAGAATGATTTTTGCGCCGACACCGGGAGGGGCAACAACCGCCTCAACCTCATCAGCTTTAGGCCATTTGAATTTTGCTTTGAAATCCTTGATAACCTCATCGGCATCATAATCCATATTTGGCATTTGCTCGCTCATAAAAAATCTCCTCATAAACAGATTTATATTATGTTAAAAAAACAGGCTCGGCACAAGGCCGAGCCTTAAATTTTTAAATTATGCTCTCTTTAAATTCTTTGAGCTCAGAAGGAACTCATCAGAAGCAGGATAATGGTTAACATATGAAATTGTGAGGGTTGCGCTCTTATTCTTGATAACAGCGATGGAAGCGTGTGAAACATTAACAACGGCTTCCATATCATAATCAGCCTCAACGATTTCCTTGGTTGAGGTGTTAATCTTGATAACGCCCTTGCCGCCCTTATATGTTACCTTAACATTTTCTTCTGCTGTGCCTTCAGTGAAGGAAACGGCATCAATATCCGCAACAACGCCGCTGATATCGCCAAGAACCTCAAAGAAACGGCCCTGTGAATCATCGCCGCGGGTGCTCATTTCAGCAGCCTTGGGCTGGATTTCAAGAGTGATGGTGCCGTCACCGTTATCGGTTACGTTAGCCGCAAGAATATCCTCGCCTGAGAATTCGGTTGTTCTGAAATCGTGATCAGCCTTCTTATGCTCATCTTCAGAGTTATTATCAAGATCGGGATTTCTGTTATAGCAAGGAACAAGGCCATAAGGAGTTGGCTTGAACATATTGGAAACGATACCCGGAATGAGCTTATTAACAACTGCATTTGCAGAGCCGTCAATAATAACATCGCCGATGGTCATATTCTCATCGCCAAGCAGCTTATAGAAGGTTACGGTGTTGCCGTCAGCATCAATATACTGAGCAGTGAGGCTCTTTGTGTAATCATAAGCCTCTTTATAATAATTAGCAACATCATCAAGAGAATTGAATTCAACGCCGCCGTATGTGCCGGCCTCAAATTCCTTTTCAAGAACAATGGGATCGCCCTCTGCATCTGCATCTGTGGCAGCAGCGTCTGCGCCGCCGTTAACCCAAGAGCCATCCTTAACCTCTCTGATAGATTTAATTGTGCCGTTTGTTACATAGTTAATCTTTGCGCAGCCTGCAAGTGAGAAAACAAAAGCAGCCACAAGAACAAGGCAAAGAATTGACTTTAATGATTTTTTCATTGATTATGTACCCCTTTCAAAATACGAAATACGCACAAACATATTGTTACTACTTTAATTTATTATAAATTCACGAAAAAGTCAATACAAAAAAATGAAATAAAATAAATAATCCTAATAAAAATATAAATTTTAATCCTTATTTTATTGTTATTTTGAGTTCCCTGTGATATAATTAGAAAAAATTATTCAGGAATTATAAAGAGGTGTTAATAATGAGGTGCAAAAACTGCGGCTCTCTTAACGAGGACGGANNGAACTGCGGCTCTCCCCTTTTTGATGAGGAGGATCAGCTTCCCGAGAATGTTGCAAACGCCGAAACCGGCGGCGCAGCCCCCGAGGATGACGGCGGCGACGATGAAAACAACAAGAAAAGCATAATCATAATTATTGTGCTTTCCGTTATCCTTATTGCTTTGATTGCAGGCATTGCCGTTTCTGCAATTCACAACAAACGCGATAATAACGAAACTGAAACCACAAGCATTTCCGAGGAGGCTTCCGAAGAGGAAAGCACAACCAAAAAGGAAACCACAACAACCACCACGACAACCGAAAAGGAAACCACAACCGAAACAACAACCACAACCACCACCAGCACAACAAAGGCAAAGGAAAATTACAGCGTTACCGTTAATATTGACGGCAACGGCACCGTTTACGGCGAAGGCACTTATGTTGAGGGTGATAACGTTACCCTTACCGCAACCCCTGCCGAGGGTTATGATTTCAGTGGCTGGTATGATAATTCAACGGGAAATCTTGTTGCCAACAGCACAACCTTTAAAATCAGCAGCATTGACAAAAACACGCGCCTGACTGCAAGATTCACCGAAGCAGCGACTCTTAATTAAGCTGTGAAAAAAACACTTGCATTTTGCGCATTATTGTGTTATAGTATTTGAGCATTAAGCNNGGTAGCTCAGCTGGATAGAGTGTCTGGCTACGAACCAGAAGGTCGGGGGTTCGAGTCCCTTCCGGCGTACCAATAACCCGTAGTGCACATCCGTGTACTACGGGTTATTTATATGATTCGGGATGTAGGGACTCGAAACGAAACACCGATTAGCCAGCCCACAGGGCGCAGCTCATCGGGAGCAACAGTCCGGTGGACTGTTGCGTTGTTGAGAAGAGAGTCCCTTCCGGCGTACCAAATATACCGAATACCCACACGGGTATTCGGTATATTTTTTTAATGAAGGGATTCGAACACGAGGTTCCAAAAATGAAGCCCGAAGGGCGCACATTTTTGGGAGAACAGTCCGGTGGACTGTTCGATAACGAGTGAGATGTCCTATCTGCCAACCATAGTGAAAAGTAGGGATTCGAAACGAACTCCAAGAGGCGCGCAGAATGTGTGCCGATTGGGAGAAAGGTCCAGTGGACCTTTCGATAGTCAGAGAGGAGAGTCCCTTCCGGCGTACCAAGAAAGCCCTGCAAACACTACGTTTCAAGGCTTTCTTTTGTTTTACTTTTGACCACTTGCTTATTATTTTTGCTTGTGGTCAAATTCATTTTTTGCTGATTATTATGTGCTTATAAGATTTGCATTTTAGACATAGTTACAACACAATTTCACTCAAAAAAGACCGTTTGACCACAATTTGACCACAATACATTTTATACCGTACATAATTCACTTAAAGCCTCACTTGGTTGCAATAAGCTTTTCCATATTGCAATACGCCGTTCTTTTTGGTAAGATTGAGGTATAAACAGGATGGGAGAATTGTATGGAAAGCAAAATGAAGGGTATATTTGGTTTTGTTTCTGATTTGTCAGCGCATAACGGCGGTGTAAAGCTCAGCAGTATACGCTTTTCTAAATATGCCTATTTTCTGGCATATGCTTTTGAACTGATGCTGTTTAAAACACGCGGCCATTTCTTTCCTGTTGAGGTGCCGTTTTTCAAGATTTCCGGTTACACAGCTGTTCTGGCAGTTCACGGCATAGCTTCCCTTATTGTAATGCTGCTGTGGTCAAATCGGTTTAAGAAGCTGATATATGTTTCGGTTACAGTAATGGTTGCGGGTTTCATTCCGTTTCTCTTTCTTCCGTACGGAACGCCGCGGCTCCTCTTTGCGATGATTGCCTACGCCGGGCTTGGCGGCTGCGTAACAGCAGCGCGCTGCGGCTATGCGTTTGCACTGAATAACGCCGAGCGGCTTATCGGTATGCTGATAATGTTTTTCTTCTGTGCCTGCATTTATTTTCTGGATTACATCGGTGTTGAGGAACGCTCCACCGTGCCCCTTGTTCTAACGCTTGTTCTTCTGTTTGCATTTTGCTTTTGCCTTCTGAAGTTCAGGGAAGACGATTTGGAAGTAAAGGAGGAGACAATAAAGCAGGACACAAAGGGACTTTACTGTGCGCTCGCCTATTTTATGGCGTATTTTTCGATAGACAGCTACACCTGGAGTCTGGTGGATAACACCCAAAAGCCGTCGTATCTCTTTTTCGTTATCGGTATGCTGCTTGCGGGCATTCTCTTTGCGCTTGCCTTCACAAGGCTGAAAATGAATCCGTGGCATATCTGGAATATCTTTTTAGGAGTAGCCGCGTTAATGGCGCTTTTTGCCATGCTTGCTTCTGCCATCGGCACCACAAAGCCGCAGCATTTCTTCGCCGGTCTGTCGCTGATTGGCTGGCCGCTTTCGATATATATGCTCGGTTGCGCGCAGCGGCAGTTTGCGAGCTACAAGCTGTTGAAGCAATGCACCGTCGTTTTTGTTATCGCGTCGCCCGTGCTGAATTTTTCAGAGGGGCTGGCAGAAAAGGTTGCGCCGCAGTTTTTTCCTGCCGCGGCTCTGATTGTTGTAATACTGTTTTTACTGCTGACGCTTTTCTTTTCGCAATACAGCTATACACATCTTTTCTCCGTGCCGTGGGTCAGCAATATGGTAAAAGACGATATGAATTATGCTGAACCGGAAACGGATATCTTCAGCGGCTATGATCTGACACCGCGGCAGAGAGAGGTGGCGGAGCTTCTGCTGCAGGCTAAAACAAGGCGGCAAATCGCGGGCGAGCTGGGGCTCAGCGAATCGACGGTGAAAACGCACACCTCGGATTTATATAAAAGGCTGAATATCAACAGCCGGGCGGAGTTATTTAAACTGTTCGGCGTAAAAGAAAACGGCTGAAAACAGCCGTTTTTTTGTTTCTCCCCCAAATGTCCGAGTAGTATTTTTACGGGTTATCTCTTAAACTGTAATTGATATAAAGGCATTAAAGGAGGTAATAAAAATGAAAAAAAATATTTGCCGTTATATTATCAGTTACAATGATTACCGTTATGCTGGCAGCCTGCTCAAAAGCCAGCGGTGGAAACGACAGCACCGCTCCTGAGGGCAGTAGCACGCAGCAAAGCGCATCCGACACAACAACTTCGCAGCCTGCCGGTGAAACCACGCCTGCCGACAATGCAGAACTAACCGGCAAACTCAATCTCATCAATCTTGACGACAGAGATCCGTCCGTTCTGCGCGGCGTGATCATCAAAGGCAACCATGCCGGCAGCTACGACGGCATCAACGGAAAAGAGTCCTCTCTGACCGACGTCCGCTGCATCTTTGAACTGAACGAGTGGGTCTATTTCTACCCGGATACCGACGCGACCTACGGACTTAGAGTCTGGATACTCAAGCACAGAGACGATCAGGAATATTACAACACAGCCAAATTCTCCGATCTCGATCCGAATTTTGTGAATTACTGCGACCTCCACTATCCCGAGGATGCGGAAAATCCGGATGAAACGGAATGGGGCAGCTTCTATCTGAATCCGGAAGAATGCGAACCCGGCTATTACGATTTCGTCTTCACTTACGAGGGAAAAGCCATCGCCACCCTGCTGACCCGCTTCTATAACGAAAATGAGCTCACCGTCAAATCCGACGCCGAGCTGGAAGCGCTGATGCACGAATAATCAGGTGAACGCTATGTTGGAAGAAAGATTTTTAAAAACAGTAGAAGAAAACGACGGCTTTGAATTCTGTCAGGCTTACAGAGATGATGTCGATTATGTAATCGGTGAAAAAGGCGACACCTTCTGGTTTATCAAAATGCAAAGCCAAAAGGCGGTGGAAACATATATCGGCAAATACAGAGGCGGAGTCTGGGAGGATTCCTATATCAAAGGAAAGAACGCTCCGGCATCAAAACCGTCTGGAACAACAATCAAACGCATAACCGAAAATGCGTATTTAGCGCAGGACGAGGAATGGGTAAAACGCAGAACGCCTAAGCCAATTGAAGATTCTCATCCGCACTATCACTATGTTTACGGATTCGGCGATAAAGCGGTTGATGTTTCCGTGCAGTACGGCGTAACGATTGGCTATTCAGAGTTAAACAATCTTTCTGCCGGTTTTCATTTACGATTTCTGTACACCGGTGAAGATGTTGAAATGATATTGTGAAGTCACAGAATTTAAATAATTTTTTCATAACACAACACCGCCGAGCAATCGGCGGTGTTAATCTTCTTACGCATTCAGTTTAGCATCTCGTTATTATCATAATGAAGTTTGCTTTTACATGCCTAAATATTTAGATGATGTTTCATCAATTGTAAATTATTAGTATGATAAGTTCTAAGTAAAGTTTGACCACAATTTTGACCGCCTTTTGAAAAATATGTTTAATTAAGGAAAAGCAAGGGTGCAGTTCTCGCTGCACCCTTGCTTTATGCTTTTCTCGTTTTTATTTGCCTTGTTCAACCTTTTTAATATCTTTTTGTGATGCTTCCTTGAGCGCATAAGTATCAAAATAAGCACCCTCCGGGAGTTTTATTTCAATAGAGGTTATCGTGTTAATAACTGCATCAGCCTTATCAAAGCAAACGTCAAAAACGTGGCCGCCTTTTTTTCTGTCCTTTGAAATGAAATGAAGATGCCAGCCTGCTGCGTTAATGCCGTCCATATAATCGGGGAAATACAGGCAGACGAGCGAGCCTTCAATGTTTTCAAAGCAAAAATCCTGTTGATTGTTTTCAAGCAAGTTTTTGAGNNTTGCCTGTTTCCGAACGCGCCATAACCTTTGCAAAGCGGGCGTCAATTCTGACAACGTGCATACTGTTAAGCTCAAAGCGCTCGTCAATCATGATATCAAGAGCAATTTTAAGCGCATCAATATTCTTGGTTTCGCCTATTTGAAAAGAAGTTTCATCACGCATTTGAGAAACTGCGCAAAACGGAACGCCCTTGCCCGCGCAGGCTTCATAAACAGTGCCGTCAGCAGTTGCCTGATAGCAATGCCCGTCAAGCACGATCATTTCGCCGTCAACGCCCTCAAAGGTGCCGAGCCCGATGTCGCCGTGCTTTAAAAGTTCTTCAACGTTAATAACAGATTTTGTGTAACCGAGCGCCAACGATTGCAGGGTTGCCACCTGATACATTTTTAGATTATTTGACATAATGTATATTCTTCCTTAGTTGATTTATTACTCTTGCTTTATTCAAGTGGTAAATAGTTTTCGATAAGATATTTTACATAGCCGCTGCTTGTGTATGCTGCAAACTTTTGGTATTGGTCTGACTTTTCGCTGTTAGCAAAATCGCAGATGCTCTTAATAATAATAGGTATAGGCTGCGGTGCGGTGCTGTTTTGGCAGGCAAACGCAACGCTGTATGATTCCATATCCAAGCCCACCGTTTTCGGAAAGAGAGAAAGCACCTGCTTTTCCACTACGGCGCGGTTTGCTACGACGGAGCTTCCGCACGCAAGCGGGCCTATGTGAACATGGAATTCATTATCCTCCCTGCCCATAGTGCTTTTAACAATATCAATAATTTTTTCATCGGTATAGACAGAGCGCGGGCGCGGAAGAAATCCGATATCGCCAAAGCGTATTTCGGTTTCATCAGGGCCAACGAATTTGCCCGTTGAATAATCCCATATTACGTCAGGCACGATAACATCGCCGTAAATCTGCTTGGCTTCGTCGCCCGTGCCTGCGGCAATTCCGCTCATAATCACGTAGCGTGGGCGGAATTTCTCAATCGCCTTCATCGTCAGCACGGTTGCGGCAGTCATACCCATAACGGACTGCTGGGCGGTAATAATTCTGTGCCGCCGGCCGTCCTTTTCAAAATATGTTTCGTAATACGCCTGGCTATCGCCTTCAACTCTAATGCGCTTCCACGAGTCATAAAGGCTTTTAATACTGGTTGTTTCAATCACAACCGCTGTGATAATAAACGCCGTGGTTTTATAATTATTATCCATAGATTATCTGCCTATCTGTTTTTTAGATATTCTGCCGAAACGGGGAAATCAAAGTATGTATCAGGGAAGGGCTCATCCTTCAAAGTGAAATGCCACCATTCGCAGTCTATCGGCTCAAAACCATTTCGCACCATAATTCTTTGAAGAAACATTCGGTTTTCAAACTGTTCGTCGGTAACGCCCTTATAATCGGGATGCGAAACCTCGCTGAAAAAGTCAAACGGGCTGCCCATATCAATTTCCTTCCCCGTCGCCATATCAAGCAGCGTTAAATCAACCGTGCTGCCTCTGCTGTGGCTTGACTGACTGGCAATATATCCAAGCTCAAAGAGCGCCGTTTTTTCAAGGTTTGGATAAAAAAACGGCTTCGTTCTCAAGTCCAAATCCTCAATACCCCAAAGCACAAAATGCTTGACTGCTCTTGCAGGACGATAGGCATCAAAGATTTTAAGACGGTAGCCTGCAACGTTTGCCTCGTTTGCAACAGCCTTTAGCGCTCGTGCCGCGTCTTTTGTGATAATTGCACAGGGCTCCTCATAACCGTCAACTCTTTCGCCGACAAAATTATAGGTTGAAAAATAGCGGATTTCCTGCACAATGGAGGGAACGTAATCCGAAAGTAATACAAAGCGTGAGCAATCAAGCTCTGCTTCTCTTTTAAAATCAGTTGACATAATGTTATTCCTTGCTCATAAAGTGCAGCACGCGCTCTTTATAATCAGCCCCGGAAAAATAGCAAAGGATTCTTCACCCTTTCCGAAAGCAAAAAAACATAAAAAATTCTTTTGAGCGTGCATTCTTAATTTCTAAACTCAATTTCTCAGAACGTTAAAGTCTAACATATTATTTTCATCAGCCTGCCGTATCATTTCAAGCTGCAAAAATGCGCCGTCGAATGCAGTTGAAATAAAATCAAACAAAATATCAAGCGCAACCACTATCGCCACAGCCTCGCTTGGAATACCGAGTTGAGCAAAAATGACGGTGTATGCCGCTATCGCTCCGCCGGGAACGGGTGGGGTTGCAATTGCAACGAAGCTGCAAATCAATATTGCAATAATGAACCACAGAAGCGAAACATTAATCTCATAATACGTTGCCATATAAATGGCGCAAACCATAAAATTAATTGCCGTTGAGGGCATAAACACCACGCCGCCGGTCGGCTGGCCGAATTCAACAAAGCGCTGATTGATACCGAGTTGTTTATGCATACACTCACTGCTTTCTCCGTTTGCTGCGATTGACGAAGCAGTGCCAAATCCAATCAAAAAGGTTGGCAGCATCTTTTTTATCAGAAGCTTGGCGCTGACCTTTTCTTTGAGCGAAACCACAAGAAGCATTATGCAAAACAGCAGCATTAAAGCCGCCGCAAAGGCCGCAATCGGCTTCCACATATTCAGGAACACTCCGATATTATCGCTCCAAATCATATCAAGCAGAACGATGAAAATGAACACCGGCAGAAGCTTGCAAATCATTCTTGCAATATATACGATAATGCCGTTGCCCTCGTTAATTATATTTGAAATTGTTTTTGCTTTTCCGCCAAGCAAAACAAGCGTTACGCTGATAACAATTGCCATCAGCGCAACCTGCATCGTGTTGCCGCTTGTTATAGGATCAATAAGGTTTGAGGGGATTAAATCAAGCAATATTTCTATACCGACCTTGAGCGATATTCTGCCCTCGCTCACCTCTGAAAACCTTGTGAAAATCATTGAAAAGGCAATGCCTGCCGCTGTTGTAAACAGCAGAATAATTGCAACGAAGCGCAAAATAAGCTTGCGCCCGATTTTGCCGAACACGGTGCTGTCTCCGATTCCGATAATTCCGCAGGCAACGGAAAGGAAAACGAGAGGTATCTCAATCGTTGCCATTAAGCCGAGAAAGGCGTTATAGAGCGGATCCATTAAGCTTTCCTCAATAAAAGAAATCGCCCCGGTGGGCAAAACCACCCTTAGCAAGGAAACAAAAAACGCCGCAATAATTGCAATCAAAAGCTTAAAAATCGGATTCATTTACTTTTTGGAAAAGCGCATTGTAACCGCGTTTACGCCCCTGTTGAAGGAATAGGACGGGGTGTAATCCGCATTTTGAATTAATGCGCTTGACCAGTTTCCGAATTCATCGTCTCCCTCTTTTTCAAGTGGATTAAACGGTTCGCCATCAACGCAAATAGTTATATACGGCTTACCGAGAAAATTGTTTTTGATATAAGTAAATTCCTTTTCGGCGCCGTATTTATCTGCGAAATCAAGCAAAATCTCTTCCACCGTCAACCTTGCTTCAAGGATATTCTTCCTCGGTGCTTTTAATTTGGTTAGAAAAGCGCTGATATCCTCACTGACAAGGTCAACGGCTTCGGGTGTTAATTTGTATGCGTTTTTTGTTGGAGTGAATTTCATAATTAAAAATACAGCTTTTCTGTTTTAGGAACATTTTCAATAAGATAAGCCCTGCTGATTTCTTCAAGCTGCTTTTGCTCCTCGGTGGCATTTTCGCCTCGGCGAATCATCCACCTGAATAATCTTGAATAGCAAATAAGCTCAACCATTTTGCAGGCGTTTTCAATGAAAGCCTCGTCCTTACCGTCAAAATAATACTTAACAGTGTATTTCCAAATATCGTTAGCCTGCTCCTGCTTTATGCCAAAAAACTTTGAGGCGTTTTCTTTATCAACGCAGGAAAAGCCGATATATGCGGCATAAATTCCCGCAAGCTCAAAAACGGGATGGCCCATTGAAAGCGTGTCCATATCAATAAGCAGATTTTCGCCGTTTTGCTGCATTATATTTTCAATATGAAAATCGCCGTGAACAATATTATTCGTTTCGGGTATTTCCTCAAAAAGCTTAATCAGCTTCGTGCCGATTTCCTCAGGAAGATATTCTGCATCAAACTTTGCCCATTTAACGCCCTCACGCTTCTTACTTGGCAGCTCGCCGTCCTTGAGAAATGTTGAATGCATTGTTTTAAGAATATCAACGCTTTGCTTTGTAAGCTCCTCAACACTTACTCCGTCGTTAATCAGCTGTGCAAAGGATTTTGCGTTCAGCAGCTCAAAAACGGAACCGTAAAGATCGCCAACCTGAACAACGTCATAAGGAATAGCCGTTGGAATTCCCATAACGAAGGCTTTTCTTGCAAGCTCGCGCTCGTTGTGAATTTCATCAAGCGAATCGGGGTTTTTATAAACCTTAACGATGGTATCGGGGTCCGTGCGGTAAACGATACCGTTTGTGCCCTCACCGATAACCTCGCAACCGTCAATTGAAAGCTTTCTGTAAGCCTTTGAAACATCCATCATCTCGGTAAAGCCAGTCATATCAAAGATTTCATAAACCTCTGAATTACAGTTAATAACCTTTGTTGAGGAGTTTGCTTTTTTAAGACGGAGAATAACACGAAGCCCTGCGCTTGAAATATATTCAAGCTCACCTGCGTCAAGAGTTATCTCTCCTGTGGAATTACCTATTTGTTCATTGATTTTTGTTTCAATCTCTGCTGCATTTGAAGAATCAATTCTTCCGGTTAATTTGATTGTCATATTAGTCTCCCCTGTTAAATACATGATTTACAAGTTTTTCGTATTCCTTATATGCAGGATAATCCGAAAGCTCGCTGACATATTTAAGTATTGTTGAATGATACCAGAATTGCTCTTTTGGATCTTTTTCATTGAAGCGGTCAAACACCTTGACGCCGATTTTATCGTAATCTCTTGCAAGCGAGCGCATATTGGAAAGCTTATCGCCAAGCCACAGCATTTTTGTTTCAATATCCGCATCTTTCAATACGGCAAGGCTTTCTTCCTTGCGTATTTTCCACGACTGACTCGGCGGCATATGGGGGCGTTTATCCTCCGTTTCATGCGCTACGAGCTCAGCCACTCTGTCGCCGAAGTTATCAAGAATATCCTGTGCCGTTACGGGCGTATCCTCCACCGTGTCATGAAGCACAGCGGCAGCAAGCACCTCTAAATCGCTTGTCATCGTGCCTACGATGGTTGCATCTTCAAGCGGATGAAGAATATACACGCCGCCGTCCTTTCTCGTTTGCCCCTCATGTGCTTTGAGCGCAAAGGCAACCGCCTTATCAAAAACATTGCTCATAATTATTATTCCTTTATATTTGTTTTGTCATGATAAGAACGTTAAAGCCATCCTTATATTCATATGAAACGCTATCCATATTTTTCTTGGTGAGGAAGATGCCGAGCCCGCCGATTTCTCTTTCATCTGCGGAAAGCGAAAAATCAGGATCATCCTTTTCAAGCGGATTATAAGGAACACCGCTGTCTTTAAACGTTATAGTGACATTGCCGTTGTTACACTCTGCTGATATTTCTGCCTTGCCGACGCCGTCGCCGTAAGCGTAATTTGCAATATTGACGTAGATTTCCTCAACGGCTAATTCAATTTGCATCTGCGTTTTCATTGGGCAACCATTTGCCTCTAAAATGCCGTCGATAAATTCATTGACCGTATTGAGATTTTCAGTTGTGGCATCAACGGTAATTGTTTTCACCTTTTCGTCCTCTTTTAGTTCCAAACAGAGCATTGTTAAATCATCAAACTGCGGAGCGTCGCCTACGAAATCGTTGACGCACTGATTAACGCCGTCCAAAATATCCTGCGGCTTTTCATCTTTATATTTATTCAGCGCCTCAAGCATACCGTCTAAGGTGAACATTTTTTCGTCCTTATCGGTAGCCTCCGGCAGGCCGTCGGTATAAAGGAAGATTTTATCGCCCTTATTCAGTTGAATTTCAAAATCCTTATACTTGATGCCGCTCATAGCGCCGACAACAAGGCCATGCTTGTTTTTGACAATTTCAAACTGACCGCCCTTGCGGTAAACGGCAGGATCGTCGTGACCTGCATTTGCAGCGATAATTTTGCCTGTTGAAATTTCAAGGAGACCAAGCCAAACCGTTACAAACATATCCGCCCGATTATGTTCGCAGATATTGTCATTCACAAAGGTGAGAATCTCCGCAGGCGTTCCGCCCATATGTGTTCTGTCGCTTATAAGAATATTCGTTACCATCATAAACAGCGCAGCCGGAATACCTTTGCCTGAAACATCCGCCATAACGATTGCAAGGTGGTCATCATCAACAAGAAAGAAATTATAGAAATCGCCGCCAACCTCTTTTGCAGGGGTCATTGAAGCGTAAATGTCAAAATCCTTTCTTTGAGGGAAGGCCGGGAAAATATTCGGGACGGAGTTTTCCTGAATGGTTTTGGCAATATTGAGCTCTGCGCCGATACGCTCTTTTTCCGCAGTAACGGAGGTTAGATTATTAATATACTGCAGCATATCCTCCTCCATCTTATCAATGGAGCGGGCAAGCGTTGAAATTTCGTTAATTCTGCTGATTTCGCCAAGCTTTTCACCCTGCTTATTTTCCTTCGCAAAGCGGCTTGTTTCATCGGTTATTTTCCGCATCGGGTCGATAAAGCTCTTTCTTGTGTGATTTGCATATGCAACAGAAACAAGAATTGCAAGAATTATTGCAGTAACAGCAACATTAACCAGATATTGTGCGCGTTGCTCCCTTATCTCGCTCATCGGTCTTTGGATACAAAGAATGCTGACGACTTCGCCCTGCGAGTTTTTAACGGGCACTAAAGTAGTGATATGCGGTGGCGCGCCTTTCAAATCCTTAGTGCGATAAACTGTTCCATACTGCGTTTTGCCTTCGTATATTTCCTTATAAAGCTCTGCATAGGTTTCGTTAGTTGTATCCTGCTGATAGCCTATTTCCCACGGAGTATAAGGCGTATTCTTGCCAACTGAATTAAACACAGAGGTAAAGCGCCCGTAATCCGATGTATCAACCTTAATAACGTAAACGAGAGAAACATTCATTCGCCGGCAAAAAATATCAAGGCGTTCTTTCGTTTGCAGATAATCCTCCGACTGACCGCCCTCTGCAAGATAATCGTCTATACGGTCGCCATTAACGAGCGTGGTTGCTGTGTCAGCCATATTGGCAGTTGTTTCACTATATTCTTTTTCAAAGGCGTCTGTGAAGCCTTCATAACCTATAATGCTTACGATCAGGCTGAATATTGCCAGCAGCAGCACGACTGCGCTGATGATATTAAATGCAAGATTATTTCTTGAAAATTTAATCTTTTTCATAATTATTCAATCGTTAAAATATCTGAAAATCCTGTCATATCAAAGATTTCCATAACTTCATTATTTACATTGATAAGCGTCATTTTCCCCTGTGCCTTCATTGCTTTCTCTGACTTTAAAAGCACGCGCAGTCCTGCTGATGAAATGTAAGACATTTCTTTCAAATCAAGCACAAGCTCTGTGATACCGTCAGTGCTTTCAAACACTGCTTTTTCAAGCTCGGGCGCAGTGGTTGTATCCACTCTGCCTGATACAGCGATAGTGAGCTTACTGCCCTCTTTAACTAATGTTGTTTGCATATATAATCTCCTTTATCTTTTTTTATATTTATTATTTTAACACAAACAGTTTTATAAAACAAGCATAGGGCTGCATTTGGGCAGCCCTATGTTGTTTTTACTTACCGAAATGAACAACAGTGTATTCATAGCCTTCTAATTCTTCAAGCTCGTGCTCTGCTTTTAGGGTATCGTCAAGACCGAAGGAAACCTTAAAGCCGTCGTCCTCACCCTCCTGAAGCTGGGTGTAATACTTTGCAAACATATCTGCATTTGTTGGCTGAAGCACCGCAACAACGTTAATGATTGACTGATAAGTGAGGTCACTTCTCTCGCCGAACTCGCAGAATACGATGTCAACGGAATCCTTTGAGCCGTAATAAATCGCCCTGATTTTACCGCAGTTTATAACGCCGTTGATGTATTCCTCTGAAAGCGGATCTGTGTATTCAAGCGCCTTTTCGTTGATATACATAGTATCAAGTTCCGGCATATCCCATGCACCTGCAACATAAAGCTTGTTGGTTGTTGTGCCAGCTGCATCATCGGTTTCATTTACAAAATATTTATTTTCAATGCCGAATGCCTCACAGCCGCTGATGTAGCCCGTTACAAGGTTTGAATCCATTCCGAGATATTTATCGGCAGCAGTCATAAGATACATAAAGAAGGATATGCCGATATAATCATCTGAATCCGTCTTCTCCGTATAGGTAAGATAATCGCCGTCCAGCACATATTTGTAATTGCCCTCAACGCCCTCATTTCCGCTGAAGTTAAGCACAATGCTGTCGCCCTCAACCTTTTCCTCAAAGGTCGTGTTCGGGAACATTGCCTTGTATTCGTTATACTGCTCATCCGCCAGGAAATTATCAAGAATTCCCTGAAGAGTTGCATTTGCCTCAGCAGACGCGCTGCCGGCATCGCCGTTATTTCCACCGTTTGATGAACAAGCGGCAAAGGACAGAACAATTGTTGCAACAAGCATTAAAGCGATTATAATTTTGCTTGTTTTTTTCATAATCAATCTCCTTAATTAATTCCGTTTGCAACGGTCAGCTCGGCATATGTTCCGTCTGCAAGCTTGCATTTCAAAACATATTCCGCCGTTTCATAATTTGCTGTTGCCTTGAATACCGCAATGCCGTTTGTTGCAACGGCAACAGTTTTAACCGTTTGCCCGTTTTCCTTAACAAGCACCCATGCCTTTGTGAATTCCGGTGCCTCGCTCCAGCTAACGGTTACCTTGCCATCTGCATATGACGCCGTGCCAAGCGTTGGCTTTGCATCGGTTTTGGCGGTTATGATTTCAGAAGCTTCAAGGGTGCTGTAAATATTAATCATATTGCCATTTGCGTCATATTTGCCGGTTGGCATACGATAAGTTATCTTAAACTGATATTCCGTATCCGGCTCTGCCTTTGTGTATGTATAGCTCAAATCATCGATTCTGGAAGCCATTATTTTCCATTTGCCTTCTTTAAACATATACACCCAATATTTATCAGCACCGTCAACAGGATCCCAGTTGATGGTTACCGAATTCTGTGTAACCTCAATTATTCTAACATTAATCGGAGGGCCGTCAACAGTTTTAACGGTTATCGGCTCACTGTTAACATAAACCGCCTTGCCGTTTTCATCATAGGTTCTTGCCCTTGCATAAAGCGTATATTCCGTGCCGGGAGAAAGCTTTCCGATTTCATAACGGAAATTATCGCTTTTGATTGTTTTTTCAAAGCCGTTTGCAGTGCAAACCACCCAGTATTTATCGCCGCCGATGTTAGTCCATTTAACGTTTATTGAATTTTCTGTTACGCCTGTTGCAGTAATCACAAGCTTATCCGTAACATCAGGGATTCGTATGCTTTCCTCAAAAACAGCAGTGTAAGTAACATCGGCCGTTACTGCTGAAAGCTCCGGGCTCCAGCCTGTGAAGGTATAATTATAATCCTCTGTTGAAGCTTTAGCCGGCGTTTCACCATTGAATTCAGGCATCGTGCCGTAAACAACATTCTCATCCGTTTCAACGGTTTCACCCTCAACAACCCAGTTAACAGTATATTTCAGGTCAACTGATTTTGTATCGGTATAGGTGTTTCCTTCAAACTCTGCGGCTACCGTATAAACAAGCTTGCCGTCCTTGATTTTGCTTGCGGAATTAACCGTTGTGCTGTGCTTATCGCCGCACTCTGTGCAGGTAAAGGTTGCCGTTGCGCTGCTGTAATCCTCCGCCCAAGCCCATTCAGGCTCGCCATAGCTGTGAACACCTGTTGCAGGAATAGATTCGCTCTTTGTATCGGTATAGCTATTTCCGTTGAACTCAACGCTTGCAGTATGAGTGCGCTCTCCGTTAACAGTACATGTTTGTTCAGCTGTTACTTCACTTGTTAAGGTTGCAGCAACTTTTTCCTGATGATTGCAGCGTGAATCCGTGCAGGTAAAGGCTGCGGTTGCACTGCTGTAATCCTCAGCCCAAGACCAGACAGGCTCGCCGTAAACATGAGCGTCGGTGAAATTGTAGCTTATGCTTTGAGAATTAGGCGTATTGAACGATATCTTTGTACTATGCTTAAGGTTGAAGGTTACCTTCATATGATTGAAAGCACAGTAATCTGTCTGTATCGTTCCGTCATAATTCAAATCAAGACTGATTTCATAGGCGCCTGGGCCGTTTGCCCACGAGAACGCATACCTTCCTATTGTTTTAAGACCCGAGGTATCGCCCTTAACTTCCTTAACATAAAGAACATAGAAAGTATATTGATCTATCTTTGTGATGTTTTCATTCAAAACAAGATCAAATTGTGTTTTCTTGCTGTTATAGAAAATTTCCTGATCGTTGCTTCCAACAACGGTAATCTTTTTACCGTTAAAGGTTTTCGGAATCACAAGCTCTGTCATATTTGCAGTCGGTCCTGTGAAATGATTTACACGGTAAGTGCCGTCGCTCATGTAACATTAGTTGATTGCGCAAGCAGCTGAATGGGGGAAACAAGCCCCATACAAAGCGCAAGAAAAATGCAAAGCGCCGCAAAAACTATTCTATATAACTTATTCGTTTTCATCATTTCCATCCTCTGCAACTCCCGTCTTTTTCTTTACTGCAAGTGCTGCAAGCCCTGCGGCAAGTGCCGCAATTGCAACTGAAACAATCACAACAACTGACCCTGTGCCGAATACGGACGCTGTTTCATTACTTTGAGTTGTGATTATCGGGGTATCAACCGTGCCTGTTTTCTCAAATTTAATATCCTTTTTTTGGTCTGAGTGGAAATATTTTTGCTGATATTCCGCAATACCCTCTGCAAACTCGTCAGCACTGCCTTTACTGTATGTGCTGATACCTATATACGAGCCTTCAGAAAGTCCGCCGCTGTAAAGCATTGCACTACCATCAAGACAAAGGTTGTGGGGGCCGTACCTGGTTTTGGTTGTTGATGTGATTAATGATTTATTATCTTTGATAATCATCAGACCTTTAACATTGATGCTATACGAGCTGTTAACATATATTGCACCGCCCGCATTTTCTGTTTCATTTTGAGCAAAGAGGCAGCTTGCAAGCATAACATTATGTTCATTAACAGTCATAGCACCGCCGTCGTTTCCCGATTCGTTATACATAAAATTGCAGTGCTTAAACAGCGTGGTTTGTGTGTCGGTATCATCAACATAAACCGCACCGCCGTCCGATGTGTTGCTTGAATTTGACATAAAATTGCAAGTATCAAACTCAATATAGTCGCCATCGTCGTCAAAGGACCAGATTGACATAGCGCCGGCGTAATCCTCTGCAATGTTATTATTGAAATCCACATTTCTGAAAAGGATGTTTCCGCTGTCTGAGCCGCTTGAATCAATGCATGCGCCTCCGCCGTTATCGTTTGAATAGCAGCCCTCAATGCTTGAATCAATCATTGTGAAATCGTTTTTGCAAATGTATATTCCGCCGCCATCAGCTTTAAAGGAATCGGCTGTGCATTTTTTAATGGTAAAGTTTCTGATGTCAACCTTCTTTGCGTCTTCATCAATGTAAATTCCGCCTCCGTCGCCGTCAGCATAGCAGTCATAAAGCGTGCCGCCCGTTATGTAAAGGCTTGCATCCTCGCCAACGATAATTCCGCCGCCGTCCGTATCATTGCAGCCGCCTGCGATTACGCCGCCCTTTAAGCCGTCATAGCCCTTGCTTTTAGGTCTGGAGTCAGCAATTGTGAAGGTTGCGCCGTCCTCAACAGTGAAAATATTGCCGTCTTCGGTCTCCTCCCCACCCCTCGTGCGAAGAATGTAAAATCCGTTGAGGTCAAGAGTTAACTTTTTATCGCCGCTTACGCTGAGCTGCCTGTCGTGGCTCCAGTTTGCGCCGAGCCTGCAGACCACCTTGCCCGTGCTGCCTGCGTAGGACACCGCTTTGTTCCAGGCTTCGCTCGGGTCAAGGTAGGTTTCGGACTTGGTAACGGTGTCATTTTCGTCATAAACTTCAACCACACTTAAACCCGAAGAGGTGTTTACCTCTTTTTTATCGCTGCTGAATGTAACAGTGCCGCCGTCAAGATCTGAGAAAAAATAATTGCTCGGCTCTTCGCTGTGATAAGCAGAATAACCGCTCGTAACTGTTCTGTTGGCATTATCGCCCGAAACGCCGATTTCCGACTTTGCATCCAGCGTTCCGACAACATTAATCTTTTGGTCGTTTCTGAGATAGATATTTGAGCCCGTATTCTTTTTTATAATATTGGCGCCCTTAACGGAAATGTTGTTGTAGTTAACATAAATACCGCTGCCCGTGCCGTAAGCGTTATTGCTTGTAATCACGCA
>DCTO01000090.1:0-5398 GCA_002329285.1 Ruminococcaceae bacterium UBA1438 | reverse complement strand
CCGACTTCAATATTGATGCCGCCGCCGTTTTTGGCGTCGTTTTTCATAACGGTTGCATTTTCAATCGTTGTTTTACTGCCTGCCGCCGCATTAATACCGCCGCCGTTGCCCGTTGCCTGATTGCCCGTAATTCTGCCGCCCTGAATATTCAGCGTGCCGTAATTTGCGATACCGCCGCCGTTATTTGCAAAACCGCCTGTAATCGTTCCGGTGTCAGCCGAGCTGTCCTTTATTGTAAGACTGCCGTTTGAAGCAATCTCAATAACGTGACCGTCAGCACTGGCGGAGCCGAGCTCTCTGTACAGCTTATAGCCGTTCAGGTCAAGTGTAACGCTGCCTGACTCTATCTTCAGGCAGGAGCCTAACTTAATATCGCCCGTCATGACAATCTCTTCACCTGCAGACAGTGCTGCTTTGAGCTCTGCCTCGGTGCTGACATTTGTTTGTGCAAATGCCGCTCCCGAAAAGGCAAGCACGCAAACAAGCATAGTTATTGCCGCTGTGCAGGAAATAATCGTTTTCAGTGCACGATGCTTCATAATTTGCCCTCATTTCTGTAAAATCTTTCATATTACGTTTTGCATAATAACATAGCGCCGGTAACAAAACGGTGACACAAAATACTTAAAGAATAATTTAAATATAATTACTTAATTTATTATTTTAAAATACTGTGTCCAACAGATGTCCAACAAAAACGGCTTTGTTTTAAAAATAATTTTTTTGTAAAAAAAATACTCCCTGCCGTTAAACAGGAAGCATTTTACTTATTATTTTCATACGATAATTTTCTTATGGTTTTAACGATAATTTAATGGCCTTTGCTCACCTCTCGGCCCGATATATTTAGAACTACCGAAGCCGAGAACAAGTTGAAAGATGTTGGGAAAGAATATTAAACCGATCGCAAAGCCTGTGCCTTTTCCGAATGATGATGCAAGGCGAAAATTATACAGGATTGCGTAAATAATGTTTACACCCGGGATGATAAAGAGCAAAAACTTTATACCTTTTCCGTCTGCAAGCTTACAAAGGTCATATTCTCTTAAAATAGGAATAAGAGAATGCCAGCCTGCTATGCCTGCTTTGTTAAAGATTTTCCATTCTGCAATAATGGCAAGAGCAACCACAAAAAATGTTACAACACCTGTCACTGTTTGTGCAGCGGGAGACATTTTACTGAACTGTTCTGAGTATTGTGCGTAATCCATGATTTCTCTCCTGTTAATTACTCGTAGTTGTAGTTTTATTTATGAAGGGATCAATTGCCATTGCCGTTTTCTGAATCGGCATTGTTTGAACAATAATGTGACCGGGTCCTTTTACAACCGTGTTGAAAAGTCCTTCGCCGCCAAACAGAACGTTTTTCACGCCCTTAACTGTTCTTGTATCAATTGAGCAGGATGCGTCCATTGCTGCAAGATATCCCGTATCAATAATCTTGCAATCACCTGCAGGAATATCATATTCAATCGCAGAGCCGTCAATTTCAATAAATACGATGCCGTTGCCGCTGAATTTCTGCATTAAGAAGCCCTCGCCGCCGAAAAGACCTGCTTTAAGCTTTTTTTGGAAGAAAACGGAAATATCGATATTACCGTAGCTGGCAAGGAATGCACTCTTCTGTGCAATAACAGGCTTATCGGGAGTTACCTCAATAGCCCTTATTGAACCCGGGAAGGAGGATGCAAAAGCGATTTCGCCCGCACGATTTGCAACGTATCTGTTCTGAAACATATTCTCGCCGGTAATCATTTTGCCGAACATTTTGCCGATGCCGCCACTTTGGGTTTTCATTTCAATTTCGTCATCCATCCAGCTCATTGAGCCGCCTTCACACTTCATTTCCTCGCCTGCTTCAAGCTGAACGAGTAAAACAGGAAGGTTGCCGCCTTCAATTTTGTAATTCATAAGAATACTCCTTTGTATAGTCACGTAATTCCGTGGCTGAATTATTTTCTGGTTACGTTATCGCCGTAAATGGTTTTCCAGTCGTTTTTCATAGAGATAGCGGTGTAGCCGTTTTCCTCGCAGGATTTAACCATTTTTTCGGCCTTTTCCGGGTTGCCGTTTTCACGCTCCGTGTCATCGCAGCAGAGCATAAACGCCTTTGCTTTATACGGATTATCATTAAGAGCATACTGCGCCATGCTGAAATCGCTGCCGCTGTTGCCGAAGGCGAGAACGGGCTGAACGCCGATTTCCTGCTGAATAACGGTAACCTTGTTCATATCGAGGTTTTTAACAAGGAACTCGCCGCCCATAACAAGCTGGTCGTCATCATCAAAAACGTAGTCCATGCCATCGGTATCGCCCTGGTCGGTTGCAACCATATTTTCATCAGATCCGATAATCTGATTTGCAGGAAGGTCAAGCGGAGAAGCCTCAACAAGACCGCGAACGATAAATCTGTCAGTACCGCTGACAATGTAAACCGTAAAATCGTTTTGCTCAAGCAAATCAACAACCTCAAGCATCGGCTTGTAAAATGCCTCTGCTCTCGTCATATTGTTATAGCCGGGAGCTTCGGTTTTTGCATAATCCGCAACATAGCTAACGAATTCTTCGGGAGTTAAGCCTGAGAAGGCAGATGCAACTGCCCGGCCGTGCCTTACCATCAGGTCATCGGGTGAAACGCCTGTGTCTATCCACTGAACGATATCTGCGGCAACCTCTTTTTCAAAATCCGTTGCCTTTTCTTTATAATCAGGATCGTCAAGCACGCGGTATTTCAAAATGCAATGGTCAAAATACACGGGGTCTGTTTCGCAGGCAAGCGTGCCGTCCAAATCAAAAACCGCAATACGGTTTTCAACAGGAATGAAATCGGCAGAGCCCTCTGCGGTAACCGCCGCAACGTAATCAAGAAGCTCCTGCTTTGCTGCAGCATCGTCATTCCAGAGGCTGAGCGCCTCTGCGCTTGTTTCCTGAGTTTGAGAGCTTGCAGGCGCACTCTCGTCGCTTTGCTTATAACCAACGCCAAGCCCGTAGCAGGTGCTGACAATCAGCAACAAGCACAGCGCAACAATGGCTATCGGTTTCCATACATTTTTTTTAGTATTCTCCATATGTATTACCGCCTTTTATCTTTTTTTAATAAACGCTCTTATAGATGAAAAACATCCAACTACGGCCGCTATTGCGCCTACAATGATAAAGATTACTCCGCCCTTTGTAGGATTAAGGCCTGAAATTTTTTCCGGGTTCGAAGACTGAACAAGAATTTCTACCGTGTCGCCAATTGCAAGATTGTCGTCCTGCTCAGGTGCAAGAACGTGCTCATACTTTTTGCCGTCAACCTCATAGTCTATGTATGCCGTGTTAACTAAACGGTCAGGCTCGTCAGGGTCCGCTGCGGTTTCCCATTCCTGCTGAACATCAACAACGGTTGCCGTAACCTGTGTGTCATACTTATCCTTGTTAGCAATGGTGCTGATACCGCTGATAACAAAGATGATACCAACCACAACAAATCCGATTGACATAATAATTGATAAAATCTTTTTCATTTTCATTCTCCTTTTATTCAAATAAATTTTTAATATTATTTTCGGCATTGGCGAGGATTTTCTCAACATCATTGCCGATAATATCCAGCCCTTCGGCTGAAATACAAATCGTGTTTTCAATTCCCAAAAGGTTGTTGCAAAGCGCCTTAACGTATTCATAGCCATGGTTGTTCTCGCCTATATAACCGCCCGCCGTTGTAACATAAATCAGCCTTTCGCAATTGCAAAGAGGAATAACCTGCCCGCCTTCGCCGTATCTGAAGGTTAGGCCGTTTACGCAAATTGCCTCAAAATAGCATTTGAGAATTGATGGGAAGGATAAATCCCAGTAAGGCGCGGCAATGACTATTTCATTCGCCTCGCTGAACTCCTTTGCAAAACGGAACATTTTATCGCTGAAATCGTTTTGATGAATAAAGCCGTCCCTCTTTGAAAGATTGTAATAATCAAGAGGCTGTAACTTTTCGTCATATAAACGAATAACGCTGTAAGCTGCGTTCATATAGCTTGCCGCTTTCCTTGCAAGAGCGTAAGTTCTTGAATCAGGTCTTGCGCAAGCGCTGATTAACAAAGCATTTTTCATATTAATAAATAGTTACCGTTGTGCCCGGGGTAATGGTTTGAAGGATTTTTACCATATTTTCTTCGGATACTGCAACACAGCCGCCTGTGGGGTAATCAGGCTCTTTCCAGCAGTGAAGGAAGATGGCATTGCCTGCATAAGGCGCGCCGGCCTTGTTGTAACCAAGATCAAGGAAATATGCATATCTTATCGGATAATCCATAAGATGCTCATCCTCTGAATAATCGTTATCGGGGTCATCGTTTTTGTTCAGCAGGGTGTTATATTTTTTGCCGTTTGAGCCTGTTGCGCACCAGTACATATCATCGGTTACCTGCGTATAGGGCAAAAGGCTGCCGGGATCCTCCTTAATGCCGTAAGCCTCGCCGATTTCCCAGGTGCCGAGCGGAGTTTTCGTGTCGCCCTCGGACTGCTTGCCGGGGCCGTTTTTGCCAACAAGCGCATCGCAGGAGAAAACCTCCTCATATTTGCCGTCGTTTGCCTGATAAACGGTAAGCGTTGCGTGGTAATCGCCGTCAATAGCGGTTTTGATACCGATACGGTATTCGCCGTTTCTCTCCGTTGAAATCGGCTGACCGAACAGAGTTTGCTCAACCTCTTCCTGCGAGATGATGTTCTTATATCTTTTGTAATGTGATTTATCCACCTGGGTATAAACCAAAAGCCCCGAAAGGACTAAAATGATTGCCGCCATAACAGAAATGGTTGCTTTAATCTTTTTGCTCATAATTTCTTCTCCTATTTAAGTTTAACTACTGTTTAAAATTAATTATAATATATAGTGTCCAACAGATGTCCAACAAAAGAATAATATATTTAAATATTATTCTTTTCTGTATTTTGCAGAAATGCTGGCCTCGGTTATATTGGCCCACGAATAGGCGTTCATATATTCCCCGCGAAATTCGTTGATTGCGTCTATGTCGCCGTTAAGCAAACGATACAAATCACAGTCTAATAATTCTATATTCAGCCGCAGCATTCCTGATTTTATTTCAAATATTTTTCCGGCGCCGCTTGCATTGAGAGACTCTCTGAGACTGCGGATAATAACATCAAACTGCTTTTGCATTTTTCTGTCATACTGCATATCCTCATACAAAGCGGAAAACGCTGTTGCTCTTGACACGTTTGCCCCTTTGGCATCTATCAGAAAAGCAAGCAGCTCCTTTGATTTTGAACGCGCAAAGTGCACGGGCTTATCATCAACAAATATTTCAAACTCGCCAAAGGTCTTTACGTATATTTTTGTTTCCTTAGGCACTGCCTTTGAGGACATAGCATATCTGATTTCCGCTTGCAGCAT
>DCTO01000074.1:14003-15528 GCA_002329285.1 Ruminococcaceae bacterium UBA1438 | reverse complement strand
AGACTAAAATGGATATGACTAACCGTATCCAGAAATTTGTTGACTGCCGTTCTAAAGACGTTAATGAAAGAGAGATATTCATTGTTGAGGGTGATTCTGCTCTTGGAGCCTGTAAGCAGGCAAGAGATGCAAACTTTCAGGCGATTATGCCTGTCAGAGGTAAAATTCTGAATTGCCTTAAATCTGATTATGATAAGATTTTTAAAAGTGATATTATAACTGACCTTATTAAGGTTCTTGGCTGCGGTGTTGAGGTTAAAAGCAAGGCTGCCAAAGATGTTTCAATGTTTGATATGGATTCGCTACGCTGGAGCAAAATTATGATCTGCACGGATGCTGATGTTGACGGCTTCCATATCAGAACGCTTATTTTAACAATGATTNNCGCCTTATGCCGAAGCTAATTGAGGCCGGAAAGGTATATATTGCCGAATCTCCGCTTTATGAGGTCACCTGCAAGGATCAAACCTATTTTGCTTATAATGAAAAGGAAATGGATGATATAAAGGCAGAAATCGGCAATCAGAAATACACCGTTCAGCGTTCTAAAGGTCTCGGTGAAAATGAGGCTGATATGATGAGTCTCACAACAATGAATCCTGCAACAAGGCGCCTTATTAAGGTTACTCCCGATGATGCTGAGCAAACCTCAATTATATTCGATTTGCTTCTCGGCGATGATCTTGAGGGCAGAAAAGACTATATTTCAAATTACGGCTATCTTTATCTTGATGCCGCAGATGTTTCTTAAAGGGGGATTTCAAAATGGCGAAAAGAAAAAGAACTTCTCCGGAAGAAACAAATAAAAACGCTCTTGCTGATAACGTACATATTCAGGGTGCAGGCTCAATAACCGATGAACGTATCGTTGAAACGCTTAAATCTAATTTCATGCCTTATGCAATGAGCGTTATTCTTTCCCGCGCTATTCCTGAAATTGACGGACTTAAGCCTTCACAAAGAAAACTGCTTTATACGATGTATAATATGGGGCTTCTTAAAGGCGGAACTATTAAGAGTGCAAATATTGTCGGCAGAACTATGCAGCTCAACCCTCACGGTGATGCGTCCATTTATGAAACCATGGTGCGCCTTTCAAGGGGCAATGAAACGCTTCTTTATCCCTATGTTGAATCAAAAGGAAACTTCGGTAAGGCTTATTCAAGAAACATGGCTTTTGCGGCATCTCGTTATACGGAAGCAAAGCTTGCACCGATTTGTAAAGAGCTTTTCGATGATATTGATAAGGACACGGTCGATTTCGTTGATAACTACGATAACACAATGAAGGAGCCGCGCCTTCTTCCTGTTACATTTCCAACAATTCTGGCAAATGTTACAACAGGTATTGCCGCCGGTATGGCCTCCTCAATTGCATCTTTTAATCTTAAAGAATTGTGCGAAACAACTATTGCGCTTATGAAAAATAAGGAGCATGTTGTTTCGGACACGTTGATTGCGCCTGACTTTGTAGGCGGCGGATATATTGTTTATGATAAGGCAGAGCTTGAAAAGATTTATGAAA
>DCTO01000074.1:0-13989 GCA_002329285.1 Ruminococcaceae bacterium UBA1438 | reverse complement strand
GATAAATCTTATAACTGTATTGATATAACCGAAATTCCGCCAACAACAACCTCAGAGGCTATTATCGATAAGATAATTGAGCTTGTTAAAACCAATAAGGTTAAAGAAATTTCTGATATCAGGGATGAAACCGATTTAAGCGGTCTTAAAATTACAATTGATCTCAAGCGAGGAATTGATCCCGATAAACTTATGACAAAGCTTTATAAAATGACTCCGCTTGAGGACAGCTTTTCTTGCAATTTTAATTTGCTTATTGACGGCAAGCCCGGTGTGAGAGGAGTTAAGGAAATACTTAACGAATGGGTGCACTTCCGCGTTAACTGCATTTCTCGCCGTGTTTCCTTCAGCCTTAATAAAAAAAGAAAGCAGCTTCATCTGCTTAAGGGCCTTTCAAAAATTCTTCTTGATATTGATAAGGCTATAAAGATTGTTCGTGAAACAGAGGCAGAATCAGAGGTCGTTCCTAATCTTATGATTGGCTTCGGAATTGATGAAACGCAGGCTGAATATGTTGCCGAAATTAAGTTGCGCCATCTCAACAGGGAATATATTTTAAAGCGAATTAATGAAATTGAAAGCCTTGAAAATGAGATTGCAGATCTTGAGCAAATTCTTGCAAGTGACCGCAGAAAGAAAACAATCATCATTAAAGAGCTTGAGGAAGTTATTAAGAAATATGACACCGGCAGAAAATCCGAAATTCTCTTTGAAGTATCAGAGGATTACACAGAGCCGGAGGTTGTGGTTGCCGATTACCCTGTAACGCTCTTTATTTCAAAAGGCGGTTATCTCAAAAAGATAAAAACAGCTAATCTTCGCATGAGCGGCGAGCAAAAAATCAAGGAAGGCGACATTATTATTGAGGAGGCTGAATGCTCAAATAAGGACGAGCTTCTTGTTTTCACAACCGCTCATCAGGTCTATAAAGCCAAGGTTGATGATTTTATAGACACCAAAGCGTCTGTTCTCGGTGAATACCTTCCCTCAAAGCTTGATATGGATGAGGGAGAAGAGGTTGCTTATGTTGCCGTTTTAAGCGAATATAAGGGCTATATGATTTTTGTGTTTGAAAACGGCAAGCTTGCAAAGGTCGATATTTCAGCATACGAAACTAAAACAAATCGCAAAAAGCTCATTAATGCCTATTGTGAGAAATATCCGCTTGCAGGCGCAATTTATCTTTCAGAGGACACCGATATTGTTCTCTGTGCTAATAATTCAAGAAAGCTTTTGTTAAACACGGCAGTTGTGCTTTCAAAAACCACCAAAAACACCCAGGGTGTTAATATAATGACTCTCAAGAAAAAGACTGATAAGGTTGAATCGGTTCATCTTTATAAAGAGGGTGAGTTTGAGAAGGCGTGGCGTTACCGCCCTAAGAATTTTCCGGCACAGGGTGCTCTTCCCGGAACCGGTGATGCCGGTGAGCAAATTACTTTCTAAAATAATATAGATATATAACGCAAAATATTAATCCGAAAGATAAAAAACTCTTGCAATATAAATATTTGTGTGTTATAATCCTTTGTGCTATAATCTGTTTGATTATAAAGATTATTTACGGAGGAATTATAAGATGCTTTGGTATCATTATCTTTTCGGAGCAGTGTTAATCATTGCTTCAATTATCATTGTTGCAGTTGTTTTATTGCAGGAGGGCCGCTCTCAAAACCTTTCAGGTGCTATTGCCGGCGGAGCTGAAACCTTCCTCGGAAAATCAAAGGGCAGAACAATTGAGGCTAAGCTTGAGAAATTAACCAAGTGGCTCATTATCGGTTTCTTTGTTGTTGTTCTTGCCGCTTTCCTAATTTTCCTTTTTATCGGATAATTATGAAATAACCTTGCGTTATGCAAGGTTATTTTTTTTGGAGATAGGATGAATTATGTTATTTTTGATTTCGAGTGGAATAATGCTTATGATTATAAAGCTCGAAAGGGTATGAATGAAATTATCGAAATCGGCGCTGTTAAGCTGAATTCTGATTTTATTATTCAGGATACATTCAAGCAGCTTGTTAAGCCTAAAATTTCAAGAAAGCTTTCCGGCAGAGTTAAGGAGCTCACAAACATTTCGATTGCCGAAATTAAGGAGCAGGGGATTGATTTTGAACTTGCAATTCATGATTTCTCCCGCTGGGCAGGCTCTGATGACACTGTGTTTATGAGCTGGTCAAACAGCGATTTATATGTTCTTGTATCAAATTTTAGCAGATTTTTTCAGACAACGAATATTTCATTTATTAAAAAATATATGGATGCCCAGAAGTATTGCCAGTATTTTTTGAATGTGCCAAAGGGAAGCCAGATAAGCCTTGCAAATTGCGCGGAAATTCTTGCGCTTGATATTAATGAGGAGCAGCTTCATCGTGCTCTTGAGGATTGTTATGTAACAGCCGGGTGTATGAAAAAGCTTTTTGATAAAACTATAATTAAGCAGTTTATATCTGAATGCGATGCTGATTTCTTTGGCAGGCTTGCATTTAAGCCTTTCTGCCTTGATAGCCCTGTTTCTGAATATTATAATGTTTATAAAGAACAGATTTTTTGCCCTATTTGCCTTAAGCAAACCAGAATTGTAAGCGATGTTGAGTGCGTTAATAAATCGTTTAAAATGGTTTGCTCATGCGATAATTGTAACAAAAAGTTTTGGGCATTTGTCAGAGCAAAGAAAACTTATGACGAAGTTGTTGTTTCAAAGCGCGTCGTTCCACTCGGTAAATACAGAAAATATACTGAAAAAAGACAATTTTTAAATATTACTTTATTTATTTGGAAATATAATGTATAATAGTTAATTAGCATATTATTAATTTACTTGTTTGGGAGGTATGAACATGGCAAAAGATTATGATGATCTGCTTGAATCCTTTATGAATAATTCTGCCAAGGTTTATAACGAAGACAAGAAAAAGCAGGAGGAGGCGTCTGCTTCTAAGCCTGCTGCATACAGTGATAACGGCTTCAAAAACAAGGATGTTAAACCCGCTGTTCGCACAAGAAAGCAGCCCGCGGCTAAAGAAAAAAATCAGGCGGCAAAAAATGCTGATAAAAAGAATAACAAGAAGAATAAAAAGAAAAGGCGCAACACTCCTTTCACTAATTTTTTAAAATTAGTTGTCGGCGCACTTATGATTGTCGGCGTTGTTGCCGTTGTCTGCATTTCGGTTATTGCTATTTACGGTTACAGTATGGTTCACGGCGATCCCGTGTTTAACTTAACCGATGAAAAATACTCTCAAAATCAAACATCGTTTATTTATTGTTATGATAATGATAATAACCTTGTTGAAATGACGAGGCTTCACGGTGAGGAAAACNNTTATATTAAAGCCGCGTTCATCACAACTGAGGATAAGCGATTTGAAAGCCATCATGGTGTTGATTGGACCAGAACAATCGGTGTTATTGTTAAACGCTCAAATAACGGACAAGGTGGCTCAACAATCACTCAACAGCTGATTAAAAACTTAACTGATGAAAATGACGTTACGATTGTTCGTAAGTTTAATGAGATTATTTCTGCTTTGAATCTTGAAAAGAACTATTCAAAGGACGAAATAATTGAAGCTTATCTTAACACCATTTATCTTTCAGATGGATGCTATGGTGTTAAAACCGCTGCTGAAAAGTATTTCGGCAAGGATGTTTCGGATCTTAATATTGCTGAATGTGCTTGCATTGCTGCGATAACACAGTATCCAAGTAAATATAATCCTCTTCGTAATCCTGAAAATAACCGAACCCGTCAGTTGTGGATTATCAAGGAGATGTATGAACAGGGAAAGATAACCGAAGAAGAGTATAATGAAGCCATTAATTATGAAATGGTTTTCACAAACAGTGAGAATTATCAGGGCAGCCAGGTTGAAGAAACAGCTGAAACGGCAAATGAAAACGTAATCGAGTCTTATTATGTTGATTACGTTATTAAAACCGTTCTTGCTGATCTTCAGAAAATGGGTTACACTGAAAAGAAAGCAAGAAATATGCTTTACGGCGGAGGCCTTAAAATATACACAGCAGTTGATGTGGGTGTTCAGGAAGCTCTTGAAGATGTTTATGAAAACTATCAACGAATGCCGGATGAAACGGTTCAGGGCGCAATGGTTGTTATGAATTATGAGGGCAGAGTTCTCGGTCTTGTTGGCGGAACCGGGGAATATACCGGCGATTTGTCACTCAACAGGGCGTTTCAGTCTCAACGTCAGCCGGGTTCAACTATTAAACCGCTCTCGGTTTATGGCCCCGCAATTGAAAAAAGCCTTAATGATGACAGCTGTAATATCTATTGGTCAACGATGACTCCTGATAAGCCTCTTAAAACCATTAATGGTAAGGCGTGGCCAACTAACGAGGGCGGAAGATATTCCGGAAATGATGTTACCGTGCAGTATGGTCTTGCAAATTCAATGAACACCATTTCTGCTCAAACCCTTGATAAGATCGGCGTTAATTATTCGTTTGATTATATTACCGAAAAATTCCATATTTCAACTCTTGATGCTGTTGCAGACTGCGATTATGCGCCTATGGCAACCGGCTCTTTAACTTACGGCGTAACAGCTCTTGATATGACTGCGGCATATGCAACTTTCGGAAACGGCGGTCATTATTATTATCCTTATTGCTATTACAAGATTGAAGATTCTCTCGGAAACGTTTTAATTGAAACCGATCCGGAAGCAACGAGAGAGGATGCTCTTTCAGAAAGCACTGCTTGGATTATGAATAAGTTGCTGCAAACGGTTATGACACAGGGAACCGGTACTTCATATAAGCTTTCTTCGATAGAATGTTTCGGTAAAACCGGTACAACAACCGCATCAAAAGACCGTTGGTTTGTTGGCGGCACACCGGAATATGTTGCGGCAGTTTGGTATGGTTATGATCAGCCTAAAGAGATTGTTTATCGTTTATCTCCTAACCCGTCAGGAACAATCTGGAAAACCGTTATGGGTGAAATATATGATGTTAAGGGCATAAACGAAAAAACATTCCCTGATTATGACGGTATTGTGAAAAAAGCATATGATCCTGCAAATGGTTTGCTTGCAAAATTCTCAAGCGGAGCTGCTTACGGTTGGTATGCTTCTGATAATTTGCCTTCTTATTCATCTAATTCCGGCACAACAGCTAAGGAAACCACCAGTGAAAGTGAAGAATCAGCAGAAGAAACAACGGCTGCTGCAACTACCGCTGCTGCCGCTGCCGAAGATAGCGGTGAATAGTTTTAATTAAAACGGCATCATTAAGATGCCGTTTTTGAGGTTAATATATGATTATTTTAGCAGTTGATTATGGCGATGCACGAACAGGACTTGCCTTGTGTGATAAAAAGGAAATATTGGCTTCTCCGTTGGAGGTTATTCTTGAAAGCTATCAGCCAAAGCTTGCAAAGGCTGTTGNNTCGGAGCAGAGCTGATTGTTATCGGCCTTCCGAGAAATATGGACGGAAGCTACGGCTTTCGCTGTGATAAATGCAGAGAGCTTGGAGCTGCCGTTTCGGGTTTTACTGATATCCCCGTAGATTATCAAGATGAGAGATTAACAACCGTTATTGCTCATGGTTTTCTTTCTGAAAATAATGTGAGTTCAAAAAAGCGCAAAGATAACGTTGATGCTGTTTCAGCATCAGTAATATTACAAAGTTATATTGATAAAAGAAAGAATAATNNCATTTTTCTTTTATTTTGGTTGTTTCATTTGCATTGCTTTATGGCTATGAAAGCGCTTTATGGCTGGTTTTATTTTCGGTTTTACATGAGCTTGGTCATCTTTCAGCATTAATTCTGTTCAAAGCAAAGGTTAATGAAATCTGCCTATCCTTCTTCGGCTTCGGCATTAATTATAAGGGGCGTTTGTCTTCCGTCCAGGAGGCAATTATGCTGCTTTGCGGGCCGCTTGTTAATCTTATCCTCTATGTGGTTATAGGGAACGAGGTTAATCTGCTTTTGTTTTTATTAAATATAATTCCGGTTTTTCCGCTTGACGGAGGAAGATTGCTTTTAATTATATTTTCTGAAAAAGCAAAACTTATTTCTTTAGCAATATTGTTTGTGCTTGTTGCTTTTTCTGTTTTTCTGTTTGTTAAATTTAAAGTGTTTACTTTGCCGTTAATTGCGGCTTATCTTTTGATTTTTAATTTGAGGTCGTTATGAAAAAGTGTATTGAAAAAGCTTTGCAATACGTTCAGAAACCTGCGCGTTACGCGGGGGGAGAGTTTAATGCCGTTGTTAAAAATCCTGAATATATGGATATAAGATATGCCTTTTGTTTTCCTGATTTATATGAAATTGGTATGAGTCATCTCGGCATGAAGATTCTTTATTCAATGGTTAATGAAAAGAGGAATTATTGGTGTGAGCGTGTTTTTGCCCCTGATGAGGATATGGAAGAGCAAATGCGCAAAAACAACATTCCTCTTTTTGCTCTTGAAAGCAGTGATTATATCAAGGATTTTGATATAATCGGCTTCACGCTTATGTATGAGCTTTGCTACACAAATATGCTCAATACGCTTGATCTTGCGCAGCTTCCGCTTCTTTCTAAGGATAGGGATAGCCTCACCCCGGTTATATGCTGCGGAGGGCCCTGCACCTGCAATCCTGAGCCGATTGTTGATTTTGTTGATATTGTTTTTCTTGGCGACGGTGAGGAATCAACAATGGAGCTTTTGGCACTTCTTGAGGAATGCAAAAAAGCGGGGCTTTCAAAACAGGAATTTCTTTTTAAGGCTAAGGATATAAGAGGAGTTTATGTTCCTTCTCTTTATGAGGATAGTTATAATGAGGACGGCACTTTAAAGGAGCTTAAGCCGCTTAGCGGTGCGCCCAAAAAGGTAATAAAAGCTGTTGTTGCCGATATGAACACTTGCTTTTATCCAAAGGAATTTGTTGTTCCATTTATCAGTATTGTTCATGACAGGGCAGTTGAAGAAATTTTCCGTGGATGCATTCGCGGCTGCCGTTTCTGCCAAGCCGGCTTTATATATCGCCCCATAAGAGAAAAAAGCGTTGAAACAATTAACGCCCAGTCTAAAGCGCTGATTGAATCAACAGGATATGATGAGCTTTCCTTATGCTCTCTTTCAACCTCTGATCACAGTCGGGTTAATGAAATGCTTAATTCGCTCATTGACTGGACTGTTGAGGATAAAATTAACCTTTCTCTCCCTTCGCTTCGTGTTGATAATTTTTCGGACGAGCTTGTTGAAAAGCTTAATAAGGTGAGAAAAAGCGGATTAACCTTTGCGCCCGAAGCCGGAACACAGCGCCTTCGTGATGTAATTAATAAAAACGTAACAGAGGAAGAAGTGCTAACAACCTGCACAAAAGCCTTTGATAACGGCTGGACATCGGTTAAGCTTTATTTCATGATGGGCCTTCCAACCGAAACGATGGAGGATATTGAGGGCATTGCCGATCTCGGAATGCAGGTTATTCACGCCTTTTATAATAATCCAAACAGGCAGAAGGGGACCGGTGTGCAGGTTTCAATCAGTTGTGCCTCATTTATACCCAAGCCCTTCACTCCTTTCCAGTGGGAGCCTGAGGATACTATGGAAAACCTTAAGGCAAAGCAGAAACATCTGTTAAAATCAATTCCAAGCAAAAAAATAAAGGTTTCTTTCCATGAAACGCCAACCTCGCTGCTTGAGGGCGTCCTTGCAAGGGGAGACAGACGGCTGAATGCCGTTATCCTTGATGCCTGGAAAAACGGCTGCAAATTCGATTCCTGGGGTGATAAATTTAATTATGATGCCTGGATTGCCGCTTTTGAAAAGAACGGAATTGATCCGTTTTTTTACACTAAGCGCCGCCGTGATTTCAGCGAACCTCTTCCATGGGATCATCTTGATTACGGCATTTCAAGAAAGTTTCTTGAAAGAGAAAATATTAAAGCACATAATAACGAAACAACACCTCATTGCAGAATCAAGTGTGCGGGATGCGGTGCTAATATGATAAACGGAGGGCATTGCGATGCGAGAGGTTAGATTGATTTTTTCTAAAACGGACCGCTGCAAATACATAAGCCATCTTGACATCAACCGTTGCATGGCAAGAGCTCTTTCAAGAGCTGATATTCCGCTTTGGTTCACAGAGGGCTTTAATCCTCATCCTTATATGAGCTTTTCGCTTCCGCTTTCTCTTGGTGTTGAAAGTCTTTGCGAAAGCGTTGATATCCGCCTTGTTGGCGATATTTCAAATGATGAGATTAAAGAGCGTATGAATAATATGCTTCCCACCGGCATCAGAATCAGAGAGGTGCTTAATGATTTCCGTGTTGCCTCTGAAATTGCATTTTCGGATTATGTTTATAAGTTTGAGTTTGCAGATAATGAGGCTGCCCTTGATAAGATTAAGGCAGTGCTTGATTCGCCTGAAATTTTGGCTGAAAAGAAAGCAAAAAAGGGAAAGCGCCGCGTTTTGGTTGAAACAAATATCAAGCCTTTTATTGATAAATACAGCCTTTCAATCAGGGGAGAAGAGATTGTTTTAAATATCCGTCTTGCCGCGGGAATTGAAAAAAACCTTAACCCAGCCCTTCTGTTTGACACTATTATAAGGCTGATTGAAACTGACTTTGAATGGCGCAGCATAAGCCGCATTAAGCTCCTTGATAAAGGATATAATGAATTTAAATAAAAAAATGCTTGCATTTTGATTTATCTTATGATATAGTATTTAAGCATTATTCCGTTGCAGCTCCGCAACGCGTTGAATGCTATGCGTTTAGGCATTTAAGCGGATGGTCCTCTTTCAATTATTGTTACGAACATCTGATAAATTTTAAAGGAGGAAAAATTGATGGACGCACTTCAGATTATCGCGCAGGACAGCATTAAGGAAACTCTTCCTGAATTCAACATCGGTGACACCGTTCGCGTTGGCGTTCGTATCCGCGAGGGTAAGAATGAAAGAATTCAGATGTTTGAGGGCACAGTTATTGCAATTAAGGGCTCCGGTGTTTCCAAAACCTTCACAGTTCGCCGCCTTTCATACGGCGTTGGTGTTGAGCGTGTTTTCCCGCTTCATTCATCAAATGTCGATTCTGTTAAGGTTATCCGCAAGGGTAAGGTTCGCCGCGCTAAGCTTTATTATCTTCGTGATAGAGTTGGTAAGGCAGCTAAAGTTAAGGAAGATATTTAAGTTAATTCTTTACCGCCTCAATTTTGAGGCGGTATTCTTTTTATTGAGGTAAATCAAATGCCTGATTTTCAAAAAAAATATGTTCAGTGGTTTCCGGGGCATATGGCTAAAACACGCCGTCTTATTAAAGAAAGCCTTAATATGGTTGACGGTGTTGTTGAAATTGTAGATGCCAGAATTCCGGAATCAAGCTCAAATCCTGAGCTTGCCGAAATGATTAATAAAAAGCCGCGTATTGTTTTATTAAATAAATGTGATATTGCAGATCCTTATGCAACGAAGCTTTGGATTGATTATTACAAAAAGCAAGGTGTATTTGCAATCGCCGTTGATTGCAGAACAGGGAAGGGGCTTGGCCAATTTTTCCCTGTTTGCCGCGATACTCTTGCTTCCGTTATTAAGCGAAATGAAGAAAAAGGAATGAGCGGAAAACCTCTTAGGCTTATGGTTGTTGGCATTCCCAACACCGGCAAATCCTCTTTTATCAACAGAATGGCAGGTAAAAATAAGGCTATTGTTGCTGACAGAGCGGGCGTAACCAGAAGCAATCAGTGGTTTAACGTTGGCAACGGGTTTGAATTGCTGGATACTCCCGGCGTTTTATGGCCAAAATTTGATGATCCTGCCGTTGGTGATAAGCTTGCGTTTATCGGCTCTGTTAAAGATGAAGTAACGGATCTTGAGGCGCTATCCTGCAGGCTTCTTGACGTTCTAAACAAAACTCATCCTGAAATGATTGAGGAAAGATATAAAATAATCGGATTTGAAAATTGCGAGGGTTGGGAAATCCTTGAAATGATAGGCAAAAAAAGAGGCTTTTTAATTAAAGGCGGCGAGATTAATTATGAGCGCGCTGCCGCAATTGTTTGTGATGAATTCAGAGGAGGAAAGCTTGGCAGAATCAGCCTTGAGCTACCGGAATAATGGATTGGTTATTATATGAAAATGAGGCTTTCAACAAGGGATTTGAGATAATATGCGGAGTTGATGAGGCGGGCAGAGGTCCGCTTGCAGGTCCGGTTTATGCCGCGGCAGTTATTCTGCCGAAAGGGCATATTATAGAGGGCGTTGACGATTCAAAAAAGCTTTCTGAAAAAAAGCGCGAATTGCTTTTTGATAAGATAATTGATGAATGCGTTTGTTATTCAATCGGAACGGCAAGTGAAAAGGAAATTGATGAAATCAATATTCTTCAGGCAACTTATCTTGCTATGCGCAGAGCGGTTGAGGGACTTTCAAAAAAACCGGATATTGCTCTTGTTGACGGTAACAGGGTTCCTCCGCTTGACGAAAGCATTGCAGTAGAAACAATTGTTAAAGGGGATGGCAAATCAGCTTCCATTGCCGCCGCATCTATTCTTGCAAAGGTTTCGAGAGACAGATATATGCTTCAAATTGCTGAAAAATATCCCCAATATCAGTTTGAAAAGCATAAGGGCTATGGCACAAAACTTCATTATGAAATGATTGAAAAATACGGCGTTTGTGAAATTCACAGGAAATCATTTCTTAAAAAGGTGTTGAATAATGAATAATCTCGGAAAGTTAGCTGAAATCAAGGCATGCGAATATCTCAAAAGAAGCATTATAAGTTGTTTGATGTTAATTATTCCTGCCGCTTCGGTGAAATTGATTTAATTATGAAAAAAGGCAAGTTTATTTGCTTTATTGAGGTTAAAATGCGTAATGAAAATTCAATTGCACAGCCTCTTGAATTTGTTGATGTGCGAAAGCAGGAAAGAATTATAAAAACATCTCAAGTTTATTTGCTTAATAACGAAAGCAAATTACAGCCCCGATATGATGTTGTTGAAGTCTTTTGCGAAAAAGGCGAAATTAAATCAATAAAACACCTTGAAAATGCTTTTGACTTATATTAAAATATTACCAGTTTAAATTACAGGAGATAAATTATGCTTTATACTTCAACAAGAGATAAATCAATAAGAGTTTCTTCAGCACAGGCAATTACTCAGGGAATCAGTGAAGACGGAGGCCTTTTTGTTCCTTGCGAGCTGCCAAAGTTTTCAATTGAAAAAATTGTCTCAATGGCATCAATGCCTTATACGGAAAGAGCAAAAACTGTTCTTCGTGAATTCTTAACAGATTTCACTGAGGAGGAGCTTGATTACTGCGTTTCCGGAGCATATAGGGCAGATAAGTTTTCTTCCGCTGCAATTGCGCCGACCGTTAATGTAAGCGGTAATAAAAACATTCTTGAACTGTGGCACGGCCCGACTTGCGCTTTTAAGGATATGGCGCTCCAGCTTTTGCCGTATCTTATGACTGTTTCTGCAAAGAAAACCGCTGAAGGCAAGGAAATTGTTATCCTTGTTGCAACCTCAGGCGATACCGGTAAGGCTGCTCTTGAGGGCTTTAAGGATGTTGATAAAACCAGAATTCTTGTTTTCTATCCTGTTGACGGTGTTTCACCGATGCAGAAGCTGCAGATGACAACGCAGGAGGGCGGTAATGTTGCCGTTTGTGCTATTAATGGCAATTTCGATGATGCTCAGAGCGCAGTTAAATCAATTTTCACTGATGCTGAAATCAAGAAAGCGCTTGCAGAAAAGAATATGATGTTCTCCTCTGCAAATTCAATCAATTGGGGCAGGCTTGTTCCGCAGATTGTTTATTATTTCTCCGCTTATTGCGATATGCTCAATATGGGCAAAATCAGCTCGCGCGATGAAATCAACGTTGTTGTTCCTACCGGTAATTTCGGCAATATTCTTGCCGGCTATTATGCAAAGCAAATGGGTGTTCCAATTAAAAGATTAATCTGCGCTTCAAATTCTAATAATGTTCTCACAGATTTCCTTAAAACAGGTAATTATAACAGAAACAGAGCCTTTTATACTACCACCTCTCCCAGTATGGATATTTTGATTTCATCAAATCTCGAAAGGCTTTTATATCATATGAGCGGCGAGGATGATGTTCTTGTTTCATCACTTATGGCAAACCTTAATAAAGATGGTGAATATACGGTTTCACCAGAACTGATTGCTGAAATTCAGGCTGTTTTTGACGCCGGTTTTGCTTCAGAGGATTTTGTAAACAAAACCATTAAGGCACATTTTGATAATTATCATTATCTCTGTGACACACACACTGCGGTTGCCGTCAAGGTTTATGATGATTATGTAAATTCAACAGGGGATGATATTCCCACGGTTATCGATTCCACTGCTTCGCCGTATAAGTTTTCAAAAAGCGTGTTAACTGCCGTTCTTGGCGGTAAAGCACCCGATCTTGATGAATTTGATATGGTTGATGAACTTAACAGAATTACCGGCGCAGATATTCCTTCTCCGCTGGCATCTCTCAAATCAAAGAAGGTAAGATTTGAAAACGTTTGCGATAAAGAGGATATGAGCAAAATGGTTTTCAGCCTTTTAAAGCTTGATTAATTTAACTTGCGTCAATTAAATAACGGCTCTGAAAACAGAGCCGTTAAAATTTTAGTTGCATCAGCAGCCCATATCGGAGCCCGTGCTCTGATTGCATTCAAAGGTTTCGCATTTTGTGTCTGCGGTTTTTGTTGCCTGCCTGCTGCCGACCTTTATCTGGCCTGCCATGCAGCAATCCTCAAGATTGTGATACACACAGTTTTTAACCTCGCATTTTATGCCTTTGATTTCGTCCATTAAAATCACTCCCTTCATTTTTATCATTCCAAATTAGCATTGCTTTATGCGGAATTTTAAGGAGCAATTATGTCATTATTTGCTATTGCTGACACTCATCTTTCCTTCGGCACTGATAAACCGATGGACAGCTTTGAGGGCTGGCAGAATTATACAGAAAAATTAGAAAAAAACTGGAATAAAATTGTTTCTCCTGCAGATGATGTTATTATTGCGGGCGATATCAGCTGGGCAATGAATTTTGATGAACTAAAGGCTGATTTTGATTTTATTGAAAGGCTTAACGGAAACAAAATCATTCTTAAAGGTAACCATGATTATTGGTGGAACACTTTAACAAAAATGAACCGCTTTCTTGAGGATAACGGATATAAAACAATTCGCTTCCTTCATAACAATTCTTATGTTTGCGGCGGCGTTTCTGTTTGCGGTTCGCGCGGTTGGCTTTTTGAAAGCGATGATGAATTTGATGAAAAAGTGCTTAACCGTGAGGTTTTTCGCTTAAAGAAAAGCCTTGAGGGGGCTGAAAGGGAGGAAAAGATTGTTTTTCTTCATTATCCGCCGGTAACCTCCAATTCGCGCTGCCAGGAAATAATAGACGTGCTTAAGGAACATCAAATTTCAAAATGCTTTTACGGCCATCTCCACGGAGAGGCAGCAAAATATTCTATTGATGATGTCGTTGAAGGGACAAGCTTTAAACTCATCTCATGTGACAGATTAAAATTCACCCCATATTTAATTTTAAGATATTAATTTTGCTTGCAAATAGATGCTTTATATGTTATAATGCGTATTCAGCAATATTATTATATAATAAATATTTTTTAAGGAGTTACAAAAATGGCACTTAAATCAGCTAATAAAATTGAAGAAAATACATATGAGCTTGAGGTTACTGTTGACAGCGAAACCTTCAAAAAGGCTTGCACGCAGGCTTATATTAAGGAAAGAAAGAACATTCAGCTTCCCGGCTTCCGTAAGGGCAAGGCTACCGAAGGTATGATTGAAAAGTTCTACGGCGAGGGCGTATTCTTTGAGGATGCACTCGATATCGTTTATCCTGAAGCTGTTTCTGCTGCATTTGATGAGGCCGGTATTGAGGCAGTTGATGCTCCTTATGACCTTGAAGTTCCGGTTATGAGCAAGGCTGAGGGCGTTGAAATGAAAATGAAGGTTACAAC
>DCTO01000099.1 GCA_002329285.1 Ruminococcaceae bacterium UBA1438 | reverse complement strand
CGTTCGTTAACGTATCACTGCGGCCGCAGTAGGTGGCAGACTCACGAAAACCCTCCGGATTTTCGTTCGTTAACGTATCACTGCGGCAACAGTGATACGTTATATTCCGGGCTGTTTCGTAATCCTCCCACGCCTTCCGATAGTAAGCATTGTTCCTTCGGACTTCCTCATGGGTTCCGACACAGGTGATTGTGTGATTTTCAACCACAGCTACACGCTCGCACATCTTCAACGCGCTCAAACGATGGGCTACCACAATGACCGTCTTTCCCTTGCAGAGATTTTGAATGGCTTTGTCAATCTCCATCTGATTTTCCGGGTCAGAGGCGCTTGTGGCCTCGTCTAAAATCAAAATGGGGGCGTTCTTCAGGATCGCGCGGGCAATGGCAATCCGCTGTTTTTCACCGCCGGAGAAGCGGGAGCCAAAGCTGCCTACCTTCGTGTCATATCCATCTGGCAAAGACATGATGAAATCATCAATCTGCGCCTCTTTTGCGGCAGCCCGCACTTCTTCCAACGTGGCGCCCGATCCCATGCGGATATTTTCCAAAACACTGTCACGGGTCAGGAAGGTCTTTTGGAACACAATAGCGACATTTTTCAGGATAGTATCATAATTGAGTTCCTTTACATTTTTCCCGCCAATCAGCACTTCGCCCTCCTGCACATCATAGAACCGGGAAATCAGCTCAATTATGGTGCTCTTGCCGGCACCAGACTGTCCCACAAGGGCCATGCGTTCCCCATCTTTAATTTTGAGATTGACACCTTGCAGAACATCGCTCTTGCCATCACGGTCCAGACCGCCTTCTCTGCCTCCTTCGGAGGCATTCACCTTGTAGGAAAACCGAACATTGCGAAGTTCAATATCGTGATTTTGCGGGAAGTCCGTTCCACCCTCACGGCCCAGGCCGCCCTCTCTGTCTCCTTCGGAGCCATTCACCTTATAAATCGGAATATCCAGTATTTCTTTGGTCTTGGTAACAGCGTTCAGCACATTGGCAAAATTAGTCCCCAGTTCCTGCAGGGGGCGGATTTCCGTCAGATACATGGATCCCACATAGACGAACAGAAGAAATGCGCTGGCCGCCAGAGAACCTTTCAGGAAAAACATTCCGCCGATTGGAACCATCAGCAACATCCCACATTCAATGATAACTACGAAAGCTGCATAAGGCGGCCCCATACGCCGGGAAGTTTCATTCCACATGGCGTTTTCTTCCTGGATAGCATCTGAAAACTTTTGAAACGATTTGCTCCCCATGTTATAGGCTTTAATCAGTTTCATGCCGCTGATGTACTCAATCATAACCGAGTTCAGTGTGGTAATGGAGCGATTGGCCCGTTCCATCAGGTCATCCGTATTGCGGAACATCATCCCCATTACAAAAACAGCAAGGATCAGCGGAACCAGGGAAATCAATGCCAGAGGGATATTGACGGTCATCAGATAAATAAAGATGACTGCCGGCCCAACCAGATAGCACACAAAGTCAGGAAGGTTATGGGCCAGGAACAGCTCCAGCTTTTCAATATCTTCATTCAGAACCGTTTTAATATCCCCGGTGCGCCGTTCATTCAAGGCCCCCAAAGGCGCTCTGGCCATGTGTTCTGCCACCATGCAGCGCACTTTGAAAAGAGCGCCATAGGCCCCTTTGTGGGCGGCCACACCAGAACAGCCAAACAGGGCAAACCGCAAAGTTACCGCCACTGCAATCATTGCCACGGTCTGCGCAACCAATTCCTGCGTACAGGCATGATTAAATGTGGCGTCCATCAGCCGGTAAATCCCAATGTAAGGGACGATAATGCAAAGGCCGCTGACCGCCGATAGAATAATCGCCAGGAACAGCCAGATTTTCTGCTCACCGGCCCAGCGGAGCAGCAAAGCTACTCTGTTTTCTTTTTTCTGTTTCACAGATCACCGCTCCTTTCCATCTGAATAGCCCAGGCCACCTTCTCTGTCTCCTTCGGAGCCATTCACCTTGACAGAGAACAGCTCTCTCAATTTCGGAAGGGCATCCATCACAACAGGCACATCATCGGGCATTTCGCCCTCGTCAAAATGCAGAACACGGGAGCAGATCCGGCAGACAAACTCAAAATCATGGGTAACGACGAAAATAACCTTTCCTATATCAGACAAGCGCCGGATCAGCCCCGCTACCTGCGCCATACTGTCAAAATCCAGGCCACTGGTCGGTTCGTCGAATACCAGGAGATTTTTCCCGCAGATCATGCTGACCGCCACAGCTACCCGCTGTTTTTGACCGCCTGACAGCTGGGCCGGATAGGCCTCGACCTTGTCGGACAGGCCCACCTTTTGCAGCATCAGCAGCGCCTGTTCCTTAGCCTGCTCCTTGGAAAGCCCTGAAATTTTTTCCAGCATATCAAACTGGCTTTTCTTGATGCTATCGATTTCGAGTAATTTTTCGTCTGCCTCTTTAAGCTTCTGGCTTAAAGATTCGTTTTTTGCTTCAATGGAATCCGCTCTTTTATCAAGATATTCTTCTCTTTGATTAAGGCGGTTTTCCTGCTTCTGAACCTCGCTTCTTCTTTCGCGGATTTCCTTATCCGCATCAGAACGAAGCTTGTGAATTTCATCCTTTGCCTCTATAAGGCGGGATTTTTTAGCATTTTCAGCCTCTTGCAGGGCATTGTTAACAATTCTTGTTGCCTCCTGTGTTGCAGAGCCGATTTCTTTTTCGCTTGTTTTCTGCTTCACAATAACACCGACGATAAAGCCGACTATGAGGAACACCAATGCGCTTAACGCTGCAATTGCAACAGTTACAATTACACTAACACTCATATCAATAGCACCTCCTTCTGTTTTTTAATTCTTTTTAATCGTTAATCATCAGAAAAGGTACAGTTTAAATACAAAATTTCGAGCTGCTATATACGCCTAATACGCGGCAGTATATAGAACGTCGCAACTATAATACACCTATATATAGTATTTTGTCAAGAGTTAGTTAAACAAAATATACAATTTGTTAACAAATTATTACAATTGTGCGTTTTTCAGCAGACTTGACAAGAAAAAAAATAGTGCTATAATATTTGCAACACACATAATATTATTAAATCTTTGACGAGAACAAGACTGCGCCCCGCCTTTATTTCAGAGAGCAGCGGATTTTGCTGAAACCGCCGCATAAAGAAACGCAAGCCACCATCTCCGAGAGCTGCCAATAACAGCCGTTTTGCCCGCGTTAAGGGCCTTGAGCGGCACGGCATATGCTGTGCAATTCAGGTGGAACCGTGTAATTATTTGCATCCTGTTGTTTTTCAGGATGCTTTATTTTTTGGAGGAAGATTTATGAAAATCACGTTAAAGGACGGCTCCGTTAAGGAATACGAAGGCGCAATCAGCGCTGCCGACATCACAAAAGATATTTCAATGGGCCTTTTCAGAAATGCCTGCGCCTGCAAGATTAACGGCGAGGTTAAGGATTTAAGGATAACCGTTGGTTCAGACTGCGATTTCGAGGTTTTAACCTTTGATGATGAGGACGGAAAAAAGGCATTTAACCACACCTGCGCGCATGTGCTGGCACAGGCGGTTAAGAGGCTTTATCCCGAAGTTAAGCTGACCATCGGCCCTGCTATTGACAACGGCTTTTTCTATGATTTTGACTGCGGTGACAAGCCTTTTTCCGCAGAGGATCTTGAAAGGCTTGAGGCTGAGATGAAAAACATCATTAAGGAAAACCCGGATATTGAGCGCTTTGAGCTTGAGCCTGCCGAGGCAATCAAGCTTATGGAGGAGCGCGGTGAGCCATACAAAATTGAGCTTATCAATGAGCACGCGGACAAGGGCGAGAGCATCAGCTTTTACAAGCAGGCTGAATTTACAGAGCTTTGCGCCGGCCCGCACATTATGGAGATGAAGGTTATAAAGGCTTTCAAGCTTATCAACACCACCGGCGCATACTGGAGGGGCGATTCCAAAAACAAGATGCTTTGCCGCGTTTACGGTATTGCTTTTCCGAAGGCATCAATGCTTGAAGAATACCTGCAGAAGCTGGAAGAGGCAAAGTTGCGTGACCACAGAAAAATCGGCCACGATCTTGAGTTGTTTATGACTGATGAGCTTGTCGGCAAGGGCATGCCGATGTTCCTGCCGAAGGGCTACACGCTTTGGAGAATTCTTGAGGATTATATCCGTGACAAGGAAATTAAATCGGGTTATCAGCACGTGCTCACCCCCTGCGTCGGCACGGTTGACCTTTACAAGACCTCAGGCCACCGGGATCATTATCAGAACAATATGTTCCCCGCAATGGAGGTTGACGAGGAAACCTATGTCTTGAGGCCTATGAACTGCCCTCATCACATGAGAATTTATGCAAACACGCCCCATTCTTACAGAAGCCTGCCTGTTCGCATAGGTGAAATTGCGCACGATTTCCGCTATGAGGCATCCGGCACGCTTAAGGGCATTGAAAGAGGCCGCCATTTCTGCCAGAATGACGCCCACCTTTTCGTTACTCCCGAGCAGATTAAGGAAGAATTTGCAAAGGTTGTTGACCTGATTTTTGACACATACAAGGATTTCGGCATCACTGATTACAGGCTTGTGCTTTCCCTGCGCGACCCTGCCGATAAGGAAAAATACCATGATGACGACGAAATGTGGAACACCGCAGAGAATGCGCTTCGCGATGTTCTTAACGATATCGGCCTTGATTACACGGAGGAAATCGGCGAGGCTGCTTTCTACGGCCCGAAGCTTGACGTTAACGTTAAGCCCGCAGTCGGCGCCGAATACACGCTTTCAACCTGCCAGCTTGATTTCTGCCTGCCTGCGAAATTTGACCTTTCCTATATTGACAAGGACAATACCCCGCGCACGCCCGTTGTGCTGCACAGGGCAATTCTTGGCTCACTGGACAGATTTATGGCTTACCTCATTGAGGAAACAATGGGCAATTTCCCGCTTTGGCTTGCACCCGTTCAGGTTAAGCTGCTTCCGATTGCAGACAGGCATCTTGATTATATTTACGAGATTAAGGCAAAGCTTGAGGCTGAGGGCATCCGCTGCGAGGTTGATGACAGAAGCGAAAAAATCGGCTTCAAAATCCGCGCTGCCCAGCTTGAGAAAATTCCTTATATGATTATCGCGGGCGATAAAGATATTGAAAACGGCACGGTTTCAGTTCGTGCGCGCCACGGCGGCGAGCTTGGCGCAATGACGGCGGAGGAATTCCTTGCAAAGGCAAAAGAGGAGATTGAAGCCAAAGCGATTAACAAATAAGCCAAACAGCATTATTGAAAGAAGCAAGTAATTTTCACTTGCTTCCTTTTTTGGCAAAATTTAAAATTTCAGTAACAATTTAGACTAATATATTTCATTGACTAACGGGACAAGATGTGCTATATTATTTTTGCTTATTTATATTATAATTATATTATACATGGAGGAAGCGAAGTTGGAAAACGAAAAAGAATTCGACATTGACCTGGGCAAAATATTTTATATGTTCAGGAAGCGCATCTTATACATCATTCTTGGTGCGCTGATTGCAGGCTTTATTGCGGGCGGTTACACAGAGCTGTTTATCACGCCGAAATATTCAACCTCCTGCACGCTTTATGTTTACAGCAACGTTGACCGCGTTAACACAAGATCAACCATCACGGGCAGCGAGCTTGAGGTTTCTCAAAGCCTTGTTAACACATACATCGTTGTGCTTAAAAGCGACACCGTGCTTGAAAAGGTTATTGAGGAGCTTAAGCTGGATATGAGCGCATCCGCTTTGCGCGGCAAAATTTCCTGCACTCAGGAAGAGAACACGGAGGTGTTCCGCGTTACGGTTACGGACCCGGACCCCGAAATGGCCGCGGCAATTGCAAACACGATTGCGGAAACCGCGCCCGATGAAATAGTGCGCGTTGTTAAGGCCGGCGGCGTTGAGGTGCTTGATTATGCCAAGGTGCCCACCAGAGCCTCCTCGCCAAACATAAAGAAAAACATCCTTATCGGAATGGGCGTTGGCTTTGTTGCATTCTTTGCATTTTTCTATCTTTATGAGCTGTTTGACACAACCATTTCATCAGAGCGTGAGCTTGAGCGCGAATTTGATCTGCCTGTTTTGGGAAGCATTCCTCACATTCTGCCGGCTAACGAAGCCGCTGAAGAGGAGCGCAAGGCTGCCGAAAGCGCAAGAGCGAATGACAAGAAAAGCAAAAGGAAGGGAGGAAAATAATTATGGCACTTATTAAAACACGTGCGCAGAGAGAAGAAGAAAGGCGCACCGCATTCACAAAGAATGACATCAAGAAAATTTTGAGCTCTGAATCCCCCTTCGTTGTTAAGGAGGCCTATTCCTCCATTAGGACAAACCTTTTGTTTATGCAAAAGGGCGAAAAATGCCCAATTTTTGTTGTTACCAGCCCAACCGCAAATAACGGCAAAACCATCAACAGCATTAACCTTGCCATTTCCTTTGCACANNGCACAAATGGGCAAGCGCACGCTGCTGATTGACGGAGATATGAGAAACCCGACTATTCACAGAATGTTTTCCATTCCCGTTAAAAACGGGCTTTCCGAAATACTTGCAGGGCTTACGGATAACATCACCGTTTCCAAAACAGACGTTGAAAACCTTTCCGTTTTAACCGGCGGCAAAATTCCGCCAAACCCGGCAGAGCTGCTTTCCTCCTCCAGAATGGATCAGCTGCTTGAATTCGTTAAAGAGCATTATGACTGCGTGTTTATTGACACGCCACCGATTAACCTTGTTACCGATTCAACCGTTTTTGCGCAGAAATCAACCGGCTATATTCTGATTGTTAAATCCGGAATTACGGACAAGGCTGAAATCCGCGAGGCCGTTGCAGGCATTGAAAACATCGGCGGAACGATTCTGGGCGTTGTGCTTAACGACGTTGCATCAGTGAGACATAAATATTATTCTTATTACCGCAAATATGATTATAAATACAAATATTCATATGGCTACGGTTACGGCTACGGCTATAAATAAACAAAATTTTTGTTGAATGAAGGTTTGATTAATTATGAGCAAAAGAAAAAGAATTCAGCTTTTTCTTGAAATTTCGGTTGACCTTTTAGCGGTTGGCGCTGCAAATTTAATATCTTTTTGGGTATGCTCATCTTTTAACAAGCTGCCTGATTTCACAAGGGATAACGTTATCATCTATGTGGTTTGCCTTATTCTGGCACAGCTGATAATCTTTCTTGGCTTCACCTCATCAATCAATCTTTTAAAGCGAAGCAGGCTGATGGAAACCGTTTCCGTTTTAAGAAACTGCCTGCTGACCTATATGCTTTTTGCAGTGCTTTTGGTTTTAACCAAAAACACGCTGATTAACGGGCGTTATCTCTTTATCGGATCACTGTTTTTATATATTGCATTTTCATCCGGTGGAAGATATATTCTTAAGCGCATTCTGATGTTCAGGTTTTCCAATTCAAAAATGGCAAGCCTTACGGGCGTTATCACCGTTAGCGAAAGGGCCGAAAGATATATCAGATCCCTAAAGCTCAACTGGGTTAGAAGGCTTGAGGGCGTTGCTTTGCTTGATGCTGATTATGACAGCAAGAATAACGCTTACTGCGGCACTTATTACGAAAGAATAGTTGACGGCAGCGGCAAGGTTACCTACAAGGCATCCGCAACTGCCGAAACCATCAGGGAAATTTCCGGGGTTAAGGTTGTTGCAAATGCGGATAATTTCATTGATTGGGTTCGCTCCTCATCGCTTGATGAGGTTTTCATCAACGTGCCTTACGGCTTTGAGCTTGATATGGCAGCCGCAGTTGATGAGCTGGAAAGCATGGGAGTTATCGTTCACATCAATCTGCCAACCCTTGAAAACCTGATTGAAAACAGCGATTATGACAATGTTGACTGCCAGATTATTGCCGGAACTCCAAGCGCAACGCTTGTTGCCACCACTCCCCTGACGCCCACCAAGGCATTTCTGAAAAGAGCGTTTGATATTTTGGGGGGCATAATCGGCTGCTTGCTGACTGTTATTATCCTTGCCGTGCTTGCAATTCCGATTAAGCTTGAAAGCGAAGGGCCTGTTATTTTCAGGCAGACCCGAATCGGCAAAAACGGCAGAACCTTTAATATTTATAAAATCCGCTCAATGTATTCAGACGCCGAGGAGCGCAAGGCAGAGCTGATGGAAGAAAACGATATGGACGGGAACATGTTCAAAATGGAGAACGACCCCCGCATAACCAAAACCGGAAAATTTATAAGGCGCACGAGCCTTGATGAATTTCCGCAGTTTTTCAACGTTCTCAAAGGCGATATGAGCCTTGTGGGCACAAGGCCGCCAACGCTTGAGGAATTTGAGAATTATGAAAGCCATCATAAGCGCCGCCTTTCAATGCGCCCGGGAATCACGGGAATGTGGCAGGTTAGCGGCAGATCTGAAATTCAGAATTTTGAAGAGGTTGTCCGCCTTGACACGGAATACATAGATAACTGGACCCCATGGCTGGACATCAAAATTTTATTTAAAACAATCGGCGTTGTTATCAGGGGCGACGGCGCAAAATAACAGAACAGGAAACAATCGCAAATGCTTGATGTTAATCTTGATATAAATAACAAAAAAATACTTTTAACCGGAGCGGCAGGCTTTATCGGCGCAGCAACGGCTAAAGGACTGCTTAATAATTTCGAAGGCGTTAAGATTATCGGCATTGATAATCTTAACGATTATTATGACCCGAAGCTGAAGCACCACCGACTTGCAGAGCTTAAAGCCTTTGATAATTTTGAATTTATTGAGGGCAATATTGCAGACAAGGCGCTTATTGACAGTATATTCGAGAAGCACAAACCGCAGATTGTTATTAACCTTGCGGCGCAGGCAGGCGTGAGATATTCGATTGACCACCCCGAAACCTACATTGAATCAAACCTTATCGGCTTTTTTAATATTCTTGAGGGCTGCAGAAGCGTTAAGGCGGAGCATTTGGTTTTTGCATCCAGCTCCAGCGTTTACGGCACAAACAGCAAAATCCCTTACAGCACCGGCGATAAGGCGGACTCACCCGTTTCCCTTTATGCCGCAACAAAAAAATCAGACGAGGTTATGGCGCACGCCTATTCAAAGCTTTTCGGAATTCCGATGACGGGGCCGCGCTTCTTCACCGTTTACGGCCCTGCCGGCAGGCCGGATATGGCATATTTTGGCTTCACAAACAAGCTTATACGGGGCGAAACCATTGAAATTTTCAATTTCGGAAACTGCAAACGCGATTTCACCTTTATTGACGATATCGTTACCGGCATCATAAACGTTTCACAAAGGGCGCCACAGGAAAACGGAGACGGCGTAAGATACAAGCTTTACAATATCGGAAACAATCATCCCGAAAACCTGCTTGATTTTGTTGACATTCTGCAGCAGGAGCTGATATCCGCAGGCGTTTTGCCGGCAGATTATGATTTTGAGGCACACAAAAGGCTTGTGCCGATGCAGCCGGGTGACGTTGAGGCCACCTTTGCAGACATTGACGAGCTGATTGAGGATTTCGGCTTTAAGCCGAGCACTGATCTCAGAACCGGACTCAGGCGATTTGCTGAGTGGTACGCCGAATACTATCTTGGAAAGCAGTAATATGAGCAACAAGAATTTAAAAATCGCAATGCTTGGGCACAAGCGAATTCCCTCCCGCGAGGGCGGAATTGAAATCGTCGTTGAGCAGCTTTCAAAACGCCTTACCGCCTTTGGCTGTGAGGTTACGGCTTATAACCGCAGCGGCGAAAACGTTGCCGGCAGAGAATTCGGCACAGCAAATGGGCTGAAGGAATATGCGGGAATCAAAATCAAAACCGTGCCCACCCCGAAAAGCAAGCAGCTTAATGCATTCATTTACAGCGCTCTCGCCACGGTGAGGGCAATTTTCGGCGGATATGACGTTATTCATTATCACGCAGAGGGACCTGCTGCAATGTGCTTTTTGCCGCGGCTTTTTCATATCCCCACCGTTGTAACCATCCACGGGCTGGACTGGCAACGCTCCAAATGGGGCGGCTTTGCAACAAAATATCTTAAATTCGGAGAAAAAAACGCCGCAAAATACGCAGATGAAATCATTGTGCTTTCCCGCTCCGTTGAAAAATACTTTCTTGACTCCTATGGCAGAAAAACGAATTATATTCCTAACGGAATTGAGACTGCAACGCCCGTTCCCGCAGAAATAATCACCGAAAAATTCAGCCTTGAGAAAGACGGCTTTTTGCTTTATCTCGGCAGAATAGTGCCTGAAAAGGGCATTCATTATCTGCTTGAGGCTTATTCAAAATGCAAAGCTTCCCTGCCCCTTGTTATTGCCGGCGGCGCAAGCCATTCGCGCGAATACTTTGATTCGCTTAAAGCGCAGGCCGCAGAAATTGAAAAGCAGCACGGAGGCAAAAAAATCATTTTCACGGATTTTGTGCAGGGCAAGGAGCTTGAGGAGCTTTATTCAAACGCATATATCTATATCCTGCCGAGCGATCTGGAAGGAATGCCGATCAGCCTGCTTGAGGCGATGAGCTATTCAAACTGTTGCCTGACCTCTAACATTCCCGAATGCACGGAGGTTTGCGGGGACAGGGCAGTTTATTTTGAAAAAGGAAATCCTGAATCCCTTTCCGAAAAGCTTGATATGCTTTGCGGCAAGCCGGAGCTTGTTTTTGAGCTCAAGGCAGGAGCGGCAAAATACATCACGGAAAAATTTGACTGGAACAGCGTTGCAAAAAGCACGCTTGAGCTTTATCTGAAAGCGGCGCAGAAAAGAAAATGAAAGTCTTAATCATCAATCCCATTCTTTACACAAGTGAAACAAAGAAAATCAAAAAAGTGCCCTCGATTAAGGACACTATGATTTACGACCTTTGCCTCGGCTTTAAGACGCTTGGCGCAGAGCCCGTGCTTTTTGCGGCAGAGCCTTATAAGCCCGAAAAGGCGGAGGATTACCCCTTTGAGATTATCTTTGCTCCTTGCAGGCTGCAGGGAATTTTTATGCCCCACCGCCTGCCGTATATGCCGAGCCTGGAAAAATACGTGGCAAAGCACGGGGCTGAATTCGATTTGATTATCAGCAGCGAGGTATTTTCAATGCAATCGCTGATGCTTGCGGCGTCGCGTTCCCCTGCAATCGGCAGATACACGCAAGATAAGCTGATTATCTGGCACGAGCTGGCAAAGCACAATGCAATGATGAAACAAATACCTTCAAAGTTTTGGTATAACATTATTGCAAGAATGTTTTTTATGAGCACGCCCGTTGTTGCAAGAAGCGAGGAGGCGCGGCAGTTTATCTCTAAATACTGCTCAAGCGTTTCCGGCACGGTTATTGACCACGGCGTTAATCTTGATAAATTTCAGCCGAGTGCCGAAAAGGATAATCAGTTCTGCGTTTGCTCTCAGCTTATTGAGCGCAAAAGGATTGATTTGATTATAAATAAATTCAAAGCTTATCTTGAAAAATACGACCCCTCTGCCCTGCTTTATATTATCGGCGACGGTGAACTGAAAGCAGAGCTTGAAGCACAGGCGAAGGCGCTTGGAATAAGCGAAAGCATTATATTTACGGGCAAGCTCCCTCACAGCGAGCTGCTGCCGATTTTGGCAAAATCAAAGGCAATGCTTGTTAACACGCGGCAGGACAACAATATGATTTCAATAATTGAGGCGATTGCAGTCGGCACGCCTGTTATTACAACCACCGTGCCGCTCAACTGCCCCTACATCATTGCAAACCGCCTTGGCATTGCAGATGACAACTGGGATGAAAACAGCCTTAATGAAATCAGCGAAAACAATATTTCATACATTAACAACTGCCTTGCTTACAGGCAACAGCTTTCAACAGAACGCTGCGCAAAGCAATTTCTGGATCTGATTAAAAGATGAAAATTTTATTTATTAACAAGTTTCTTTACCCAAACGGGGGTTCCGAAACATATATTTTTAAATTAAGTGAATATTTGCAGTCCTGCGGGCACGAGGTTCAGTTTTTCGGAATGGAGCACGAGGGCAGATGCGTTGGCAACCGCGCAGAGCAATACACCGCCGATATGGATTTTCACGGCGGCAGCAAACTTGCAAAGCTGACCTATCCGCTCAAAACCATCTATTCATCAGAGGCAAGGCGCAAGCTGAAAATCGTGCTTGAGGATTTCAGGCCGGATGTTGTTCGTCTGAATAATTTTAACTTTCAGCTCACGCCAAGCGTTATTCTTGCCGTTAAGGATTATGAAAAGCAGAGCGGCGCAAGGGTTAAAATCGTTTTAACCGCGCATGATTATCAGCTTGTCTGTCCCAATCATATGATGTTTTCAGGCGGGGCGGCATGCGAAAAATGCCTTGGCGGCAAATATCTTAACTGCTTTAAGGGCAGCTGCATTCACGGCTCAAGGGCAAAAAGCCTTGTAGGCGCTGCGGAGGGATATTACTGGAAAATTCGAAAGGCTTATGAATATATTGACACTGTTATATGCCCCACCGAATTTATCAAAACAAAGCTGGACACCAATCCAGCCCTTGCAGGCAAAACGCTTGTGCTTCAAAACTTTATTGAAAAGCCGCAGCCATCAGAGGTTAAAAAGGAAAACTACATTCTTTATTTCGGCCGATTCAGCCATGAAAAAGGGATTGAGCTTATCCTTAACGCAAAGAATTACCGCTTCACCTGCGCAGGCAACGGCCCGCTTGAGGAGCAGATTAACTCTGCAGAGCACATAACCAACCTCGGCTTTCAAACCGGCGCTGCGCTTGAAACGCTGATAAGAGCGGCGCGATGCACCGTTTTGCCGAGCATTTGGTTTGAAAACTGCCCCTTTTCAGTTTTGGAAAGCATTTCGCTTGGCACGCCCGTTATCGGCGCGGCAATCGGTGGCATTCCGGAGCTTGTTGACGACGGCGAAACAGGGCTTCTTTTTGAGCCGAATAACCAAAGCGCTTTTGAAGCGGCGCTCAAATCCATAACAGAGGATGACGGGCTTGCCGCAAGGCTTTCACAAAACTGCATTAAAAAGGAATTTCACACCACAGAAAGCTATTGCGAAAGGCTTATTGAAATATATAAAAACTGACGAGGTTGATATTAATGCCAAAAAAGCTTAACGGAACCGTTATTGTTACATACCGCTGCAACGCGCGCTGCACAATGTGCAACAGATACAAGGCCCCCTCATCACCGGAGGAGGAAATCAGCATTGAAACGATAAAAAAGCTGCCGCAAATGTATTTCACAAACATCACGGGCGGCGAGCCGTTTATCAGAACGGATTTGAAGGACATTGTGAGAGAGCTTTACAAAAAGAGCGAGCGCATCGTTATTTCAACAAACGGCTTTTTTACTGACAGGATTATTGAGCTTTGCAATGAATTCCCGAATGTGGGAATAAGAATTTCCATTGAGGGGCTTGAGGAAACAAACAACGCAATCCGCGGCCTTGACGACGGCTTTAATAAGGGCTACACCACCCTCAAAAAGCTGGTTGAAATGGGGCACCCCGATGTTGGCTTCGGGATGACCGTGCAGGATTCCAACGCGGCAGACCTTGTGCCGCTTTACAAGCTTTCCGATGAAATGAATATGGAATTTGCAACCGCATCTTTGCACAATTCCTTTTATTTTGTTGAGGCAAAAAACATTATTCATGACCGCCCGATGGTGGCAGAGAATTTTGAGAATTTAATTAACGAGCTGCTCAACAGCAACAGCCCGAAAAAATGGTTCAGAGCATATTTTAACCATGGGCTGATTAATTACATTTACGGGCAAAAAAGGCTGCTGCCCTGCGATATGGCGTTTGACACCTTTTTCATTGATCCATACGGAGACGTTATGCCCTGCAACGGCACAAAGGAAAAAGAGGTTATGGGCAACCTTAATGCCCAGAGCTGGGAGGAGCTTTGGAACAGCGAGCAGGCCGAAAGGGTGCGCCAAAAGGTGCGCCACTGTGACAGGCAATGCTGGATGATCGGCTCCGTTTCCCCGGCGATGCACAAATATATTTGGGTGCCGGCCGGCTGGGTTATTAAGCACAAATTTTTAAGATACTTTAAAAATAAGAAATACGATATGCACGAGCTGCCGATTGTTTGTGATTATGAAAACGGCAAAATCACAAAGGAGGAGCTTGACGCGCTTTCAACCTGCGATCTGAATGCAGAGATAAATAACGGGCTTTCAGATAATTCAAAAAAGGCGCTTGAGGGCACAACGGGCGAGGCCATTGTTGATGCAGATATTAACAGGCAGCTTGAAATAGCAAATAATAAAAATGACTGATTTAAGCATTATCATTCCCGTTTATAACAGGGAAAAAACAATTGAAAAATGCCTGATGAGCGTTATTGAAGCAATCGAAGCTGAGCCGGGCTTTGAGGCAGAAATCATTCTTGTTGACGACGGCTCTGCTGACGGCAGCCTTGAAATCTGCCGTGATTATGTGCAACGCTTTGACTTTATCACCCTGCTTGAAAACGAGCACAAGGGAGTGAGCGGGGCAAGAAACGCCGGCATAATGGCGGCGAAGGGCGAATACGTCTGCTTTATTGACTCGGACGATTTTGTCGGAAACAGATACATTGCGCAAATCCGCGCCGCACTTGAAGGCAAACCTGAGCTTGCGCTTTTTAACGCTCATTACATCCTTGCGCCGAAGGGCGATTTCACAGTTGCAGCAACCGATATGCCCGACGGCAGGGGGCAGGATATAAGCGTCATTTACCCATATTTGATTTTACAAAAGCTTAATCCCTGCTGGGATAAGCTTTACCGCACAGATATAATCAGGGAGCACTCCGTTTGCTTTGATGATAATATGCAAATCAGCGAAGATTTTAAGTTCACGCTTGATTTTGCAGGGCATTGCAAAACGGCGAACATTTTTCCTCAGCTTGATTATTATTTCTGCTTTGAGGTGCTTGGGGCAAGAAAAATAAATTCGGGAAACATAAGCGATTTGATTGAGGCGTATCAAGCCTGCAACGATTTTATAAAAAAGGCCAAGCCTGATGTTTCCGTTGAAATACTGACAGGCAGATTTTTGCAACTGCTTTGCGAATTTCTGATTAGGCTTTATGCGCAGGGCGAGCTTCAGAATGAAATAATAAACTCCGTGCGCTCTTCCCTGCTTTACAAAAGAATTTGCGAAATTAATTTTAAAAAACCAAAATCAAAAATCGAGAAAATAATTATCTGCAGAAATGCGTATAAAACAGGGGTCTTCTACCTGAAAGCCGTGAGAGCTGCAGAAAAGGCTTTAAACAGAATTAACTGATTACACACAGGAGCAAACTGCAATGGCAAACGCTATGAAAAAGAAAACTAAATACACATTAGCGTTTTCGGCAACGGACGCGGTTATGCATCTGCTTTTGCTGTTCCCGATCTCAACGCTGTTTCAGCTTTATGTGCCTGCGCTTAACAAGGTTATTTTCTTCTTTACTTATTTAACCCTGCTTTTCACGCTTTTCAGCAAGCGCAACACCGTGCGTCTTATTGCGCTGCCGATACTCATATTAATTTATATTTGGGCAACGGTGCACACGGATTTTCCCATATACAACGAAAACGAATACTTTTATTATCAATTTTTAGTTCTTTACACATTGCTGATGACCACGAAAAACAGCGAGGTTCAGCGGTTTTTCTTAAGCAATGCAAAATATGTTCACGGGATAATATACACCTGGTGCGCGCTGATTGCGTTTTGTGCGGTTATCCCAAGCTTTTATCCCTATCACAATCTTTATTTCAAGCCGTTTAATATGAGCGGCTTTCGCTCCTCCCCCACAGCGCTTTTCATAATGAGCCTTATTGTTATTGCAATGGTTTATTATAAAAACAGGCGGCTTTTTGCCCTTTCCTTTATTCCGCTTTACGTTATTTTTACCGGTAATTCGCGCACGTATTTCCTCGTTGGGCTGTTATCCTTCGTGGTGCTGTTTTACATTTACTGCAAGGGCAAAACAAAATTTTACGTTTATGCCGTTCCGGGCTCGGTTCTCGGCTATATGGCTTATAGTTATACAAGCGTTCACGAAAAAATAGACGCCTCTATTGATACAAGCGGCGCACGCGAGGACTTTTGGTTTAAGCTGACAAGCGGACGCTCTGTTTTCTGGGATGTTGATATTGAGGCATACAAAAACTTTGATATAGGAAAGCTGCTTTTCGGCAATGGCTTTAACTATGTTTACGACGTTAATAACGCTGCGCGGCACGGATATATCTGGGCGCATAACGACTTCATCAATCTGCTGCTTGGCTTCGGCGCAATCGGAACAATTATATACGTTACCTGCATTGTTGCGCTCATCGTGTTCGTGCTTTACAGGGGCAAATGCAAAATTCCGACTGCAATAGTTTTTCTCATTGCAATGATTTGGTTTGCAAATGCCATGCTGAATATGTTTTACACATATTTTTGCGCCTGCGCCTCCTTCCCGCTTTTACTGCTTGCAGTTAATAAATACTACACAGATAAGCACGAAGCCGACCTTAAGAAAAAAGCAGAGGAAGCAGAGATGCACCGAATGGCACTTGAAGCAAGAAGGAAAAGAGGCTTAAAAACTTAAATGCTTGATATAATTGTACCTGTTTATCAGGTTTATCAATATCTTGAGGAGGCTGTTAAAAGCCTTCTAACAAATCCCGAAGCCCACATCATCCTTATTGATAACGGTAGCACGGACGGAAGCACAGCGCTTGCGGACAGGCTTTCAAAAGAAAACGCGCGCATAACCGTTTTTCATCAGGAAAACAGGGGTGTCAGCGCGGCAAGAAACAAGGGGCTGGAGCTTGCAACAGCGGAATACATTGCCTTTATGGATTCTGACGATTTTGCAGCAGACGGCTATTATTCCCGCCTGCTTGCGGAATTGATTAAAAGAAATGCAGACCTTGCCTTCGGCAAGTTTAAGCATCTTTACGCAAACGGCACTGAGCTTGAAATAAATGAAGCCGGATTTGATGCCCTGGAAAGCAGCTTCAAGGATTTCGGCCTGTTTTTCAGTGATTATGAAAACAGCAATGTAAACAACAAAAATGCGCTTATGGGCGTTATATGGCGCTGCATTTTCAAGAGGGATATCATTGAAAAAAACGCGCTTAGATTTAACGAAAAAATTGCGCTGAGCGAGGATTTATTTTTCCTTCTCAACTATATAAACTGTTGCGATTCCTGCTGCGCAGTTAACGATAGCGGTTATCTTTACCGGATTCGCAGCGGCTCTGCAAGCGCTGAAAGCTATAAAAAGGGCTTTTTTGAAATGCGTCTTGAATGCATTAAGGAACTGAAAAAGGTGCTTGATGCCAATCACTTTATGGGCGAAAAAGAAAAAGAAAAAATTCTTAACCGCAGTCGCTATACCTGCGCATACGAAATCATTTCAAACGAAATGCGTTTTAATAAAGAGGGCGCCGCAAAGCTTAAGAAATACCTTGCCGCAGGGCTAAGGGAAGAGCTGCTGACCGACGGCGCAATAAACCAGGCGCAAACGGAAAATTCATCTANNCCCGCCGTTTTAAAGCTTTGCAGGGCGGGGAAAATTAACACAATCAGGCTGCTTTACAGCCTAAAAGGATAAAGAGAGATTTCTTTATGGACATAATAAAAGTTATTAAGGACGGCACCCTTTGGGTTTCGCTTTACCACCATCTTAACAGAAGATATTTAACCGTTTCGGAGTCCGATAATCTTATCGGGCTTTATATCCGCCTTATCTGCTATGAAAAGGTGCATAAAAAATATTCATATGTGCTTGAAAATCATCAGCCCTCAAGGCCGGAGGAAAAGCAGTTTTCAAACAAGCTTTTCACCTGCTGGATGCAGGGAATCGAAAATGCGCCCCCGCTTGTTAAGAAATGCATTAACACGATGAAGGAGCGCTTTCCGGAGCGCGAGTTTATTGTTATCACAGAGGAAAACCTTTCCGATTATATTGAAATTCCCGAATGGTTTATTAAAAAATGGAGAAAGGGCATTATTGATAACACAAAGCTTTCAAATCTGATTCGCCTTGAGCTGCTGATAAAATACGGCGGAATTTGGATGGATTCAACGGTTTTCTGCTCATCATCAGATCTGCCTGATTACGTTGATAATGCGCCGCTCTTTATGTATAAGGAAAGAGGGCTTGGCGAAATCCGCTGTGGCGCAACCTGGCTTATGAGCGCGGAAAGCAACAACAATATTTTAAGAGCAACAAGGGACGTTTATCTTGAATACTGGAAAAACGAAAACTCGCTGATTGAGTATTTCCTTGTTACCTTCTGCCTGAAAATGGCAATTGAAAAATACCCGGAGGAGTGGGACAGAGTTTTCCTTGCCCCCGCAACAACGCAGGGCGTTTTGGGACAATATCTTTTTAAGCCCTTTGATGAGCAGATCTGGAAAAACATCAAAAGCCTGACCTGCTTTCACAAGCTTTCAAACAAAGAAAAAAATGAAAATTACAATAAGGAAGGCACCTTTTACAAGGCGCTTATTAACGGAGAGCTGGATAAATAATGGCAAACTCAAATCTTAAAGCCAAGGCGGTTTCCGGGCTTATCTGGAAATTTGCCGAAAGATGGTCTGCACAAATTGTTTCATTTGTGGTTTCCATCATTTTAGCGCGTATGCTTATGCCCGCCCAATACGGCGAGGTGGCAATGATTCTGGTGTTTATCAATATTGCAGATGTTTTTGTTTCAGACGGCTTTTCAACTGCGCTGATTCAGAAAAAGGATGCGGATAAAACAGATTTTTCAACAATGTTTTATTGCAGCCTAGCAATTTCAATTTTGCTTTACGGCATATTATTCGCGTGTGCACCGCTTATTGCAGGCTTTTACAATAACCAAAACTTAATATGGCTGCTTCGCATATTCTCGCTGAAGCTTCCGATTGCGGCTATTAATTCCATTCAGCACGCATATGTTTCAAGGCATATGCTTTTTAAGAAATTTTTCTTTTCAACAATTATCGGAACCATAACCTCCGGAGCAGTGGGAATTGCAATGGCATATTTCGGATGCGGCACCTGGGCGCTTATCGCGCAATATCTTGTTAATTCCGTTATGGACACTGCCATCCTTTTCATCACAATCGAATGGCGGCCGACAAGGGATTTTTCAAAAACCTCTGCAAAGCGGCTTTTATCATACGGCTGGAAGATTACTCTTGGCAGCCTGCTTAACAGCGTTTATAACGAATGCCGTTCTTTGGTCATCGGCAAGAAATACACCTCTGATGACCTTGCATATTACAATAAAGGAAAGCAGTTTCCCACCCTTTTTACAACAAATGTTAATTCGGCAATCGGCTCTGTTACCTTTCCACTGATTTCAGATTACTCTGACGACCCGCCGATGATGAAAAAAATCGCGCGCCAGTCTATGCAGCTGACAAGCTATGTTACCTTTCCGCTAATGCTGGGGCTGATGGCGGTTTCAAAGCCGCTGATTATTATTTTGCTGACGGAAAAATGGCTCATTGCCGTTTGGTTTTTGCGCATTGCCTGCATCGGCGAAATGCTGCAGCCGATAAATACCGTTAACCTGCAGATGGTTAAGGCTTCCGGAAGGAGCGATATGTTTCTGAAAATGGAGCTTATCAAGAAGCTGACGGGAGTGGGAATGGTTTTGATTGCAATGCACTTCGGTGTTAAAGCAATTGCAATCAGCGATATCTGCGCCGTTATTTTTGCTAATTTGGTTAACGCCGTGCCAAACAAAAAGCTTGTTGGTTACGGATGTCTTGAGCAGCTTAAGGATTTGCTGCCGAATATGCTTTGCGCGGGCGTTATGTGCGCGGCGGCATTTTCCGTTGGACTTCTGGGGCTTAACGTTTATTTCACAATCATTCTGCAGGTTTTAGTTGGCGCCGCTGTTTATTTACTGCTTTCTGTTATCTTTAAAATAAAATCGTTTTATACACTGATTGACTTAATCAAGGAAAAACTTTCAAGGCCGAAGGAGGAAGAGGCGTGAAAACAGGCATTATAACCTTTCACTGCTCATATAACTACGGCTCTGCCCTGCAGGCATACGCCCTGCAGAAACATCTGGCAGATTGCGGGCATTCGCCTAAAATCATTAATTACAAAAACAAGCTGAATTTTGACGATTACAGGCTTTTCAGAACTCAGCGATATATAAAAAGCCCGAAATCACTGGCAGGAGATATTTGTTTTCTGCCAAAAAATCTGAAAAGAAAAAAAGCCTTTGAGGGCTTTTGGAAGAATTACTTTAGTTTAACCGAAAGCGAATATTCAGATGCGGCTGATATGGCAGGGCTTAACGATGCCTTTGAAGCTTTTATCTGCGGTTCTGACCAGATATGGAATATCAACTGCACCAAAGGCGCTGATCCGGCATTTTTCCTCTCCTTTGCAGATGAGGGCAAGCGCAAAATTGCATATGCCCCCAGCATTGCAGACAGCAGCATTGATTTCACAAAGCAGCCGGAGGTTATTAACTATCTCAAACGGCTGGATTATATATCCGTCAGAGAAAAAAGCTTTGCCCCGATGGTTGAGGCGGCAAGCGGCAAGCCTGTAGCGGCGGCGGTTGACCCCACCCTGCTGCTTGATGCAAACGATTATCAGGCAATAATCAAAGCGCCGGCAGGCATACCTGAAAAATTTATTTTTGCATTTGCCCTCGGCGACGGCGATGAGGTTTATGCAAATGCAAAGGCATTTGGAAAAGAAAAAGGTCTGCCCGTTGTTTATATTGAAAAGAAAGATATTGCAGGGCTTGACTGCAATGCTTACGGCGCAGCGCCGCAGGAATTTCTTTGGCTTATTAAAAACGCGGAATATATCATTACAAATTCCTTTCACGCAACTGTTTTTTCTGTTTTATTTGAAAAACGGTTTTGCACCGTTATTATGAAGGACAGCGGCTCAAGAATGGTTGATTTTCTTGGCGCAATCGGGCTTGAAGGCCGCCTCTTTTCAGAGGGCTTTGATTTTGACGCCCCCGACGATTTTGAAACGGCAAAAAATAAAATTGAAGCGCTTGCAAAGAATTCAAAGGCTTTCCTTGCAGAGGCGCTGAGCTGAGGCAAGCAATTATTACACTTTAAGGAGGCAGGGTTTTGATAAAGCTTTATGAAAACGGCAGTGAATGCTGCGGCTGCTCTGCCTGCGTTAATATCTGCCCGAATGGGGCAATAAGCCTTGCGCCTGATGAGCACGGCTTTCTTTATCCGCAAATTGATAACGGGCGCTGCATTGAATGCAAGGCATGCAAAAGGGTTTGCGGCTTTCAGAATAAGGAAGAAAACGGCTCTCCCCTTGCCGCTTACGCCGCGCAGGTGAAAAGCCTTGAGGAGATTAAAGAATCCACCTCCGGCGGGCTGTTTGCGGCGCTTGCAAGAAAAATCATTTCCAATGGCGGCGCAGTTTTCGGCGCAGCGCTTATGAAAGAGGGCGACGGTTTTGCCGCGCGCCACATTATGGCTGAAAATGAGGCGGAGCTTTTGCCGCTTCTGAAATCCAAATATCTGCAAAGCAACGCGGCGCTTGCTTTTCAGCAATGCAAGGCAGAGCTTGAGAGCGGGCGCAGTGTTTTGTTTTCCGGCACGCCCTGCCAAATTGCAGGCCTAAAGGCATATCTTAAAAAGGATTATGAAAAGCTTGTGACGGCGGATATCGTTTGCCACGGCGTTCCCTCAAACAAAACCTTTAACGAATACATCAAATGGCTTGAAAAGCACACCGGCGCAAGGGTTAAGGATTTTCAGTTCAGAAGCAAGCAGCACGGCTGGGAGCTTCATAATATGGCGGAGCTTGAATATGATGACGGGCGCACACAGCAGCTTGTTTTTGATGATAACGACGTTAAATACTGCTATATGCACCATTTCTTAAATCTTTCGCTTTTCCGCGATTCCTGCTATCACTGCAAATATGCGGGAAAGGGGCGCCCGGCTGACATAACGCTTGGCGATTACTGGGGCATTCAGCGGAATCACGGCGATTGGCTTTTGCAAAACGGCGGCGAGCTTAACGAGAAGCTTGGCATATCCTGCGTTATCATCAACACCAAAAAGGGCGCAGAGCTTTTTGAAAGCATTAAGGGCAGGATCACCCTTTATGAATGCGATTTTGATGACGTTGCCGCAGGCAACACCCAGCTGAGAGAGCCATCCCGCAAGCCCGAAAACAGCGAAGAAATTCTTGAAAGCATAAAGCAAAAAGGCTTTGATTTGATTGCAAAAAAATACCAAATGCAAATTAATTTCATACATTTTAAGCTTAAAATTAAAAAGTTTGTTCCGAAAAGCTTTTGGAGACTTTTAAAATCTGCAAAAGAAAAGTTAAAACAGAGGTAAAATATGAATTTTTATAAGGAATGCATTGAACAGGAGGTTTACGGCAATCAGCGCCTTTCACCCCTGAAAAGATATAAAATCCGAAATTATAACCCCGCAAAAAACGCCGTTTATCTTATCAGGCAATATCAATATTACACCAAAAAGGGCGGCTTTATCAGCAATATTTTTGCAAAAACATATTACAAAAAGCTGTTTTGCAGATACAATATTTTTATCAGGGAAACCACGGAAATCGGCAAAGGCTTAAGCCTGCCCCACCCGACGGGAATTATCATCGGCGAATATGCAAGGCTTGGCGAAAATTGCACGATTTATCAGCACGTTACAATCAGAACGAAGCATCTGAATGATTATAAGGAGANNTACGATAACTGTGTGCTTTTTGCAGGGGCCTGCGTGCTTGGCAAAATCACCGTTGGAAACGGCACGACTGTTGGCTGCAATTCGGTTTTAACAAAAAGCACTCCCGAAAACTCAACCGTCGTCGGCAATTCAAGAATACTGTAAAAGAAAAAGCTTTGGATTGATTGTCCGAAGCTTTTTTCTTATATATTATTTTCATTAATTAAGGAAAGAGCTTTGTTTATCTCCTCCGCCGTGCAAAGACCCTGCGAAAAGGCAGTTGCGGCGGCGCAGGCAGTGCCAAGGCGAAGCGCCGCTTCCATATCCCCGGTTTGCAAAAAGCCGGCGGCAAAGCCCGCAAGCATTGAATCCCCGCAGCCCGTTGAGCTGACGAGGCTGCCCTTAACGGCGCCTATGCGGTGGCACTCACCGTTTTCACAAAGCAAAACTGCGCCCTTTTCACCAAGGGAAACGAGCACGTTTTGAGCGCCATCAGCCTGCAGCTTTTTAGCATATTCCGCGGCTTTGTCGGCGCCGTTTATTTCAACGCCGAAAAGCTCGCCAAGCTCCTTTTCATTAGGCTTAATCAAAAACGGATGCGCCGCAAGGCTGTTTATCAGTTGATTGCCGGACGTGTCAACAAACGCCAAAATTCCCTTGCCCTTAAGCATATTAAGGATTTTGGCATAAGCATCCTCGCCTGCCCCGTTCGGCGCGTTGCCGCAGAGGAGCAGAACATCGCCCTCCTCAAGAGCACCCAGCCTTTCATAAAGCAGCTCCATATCAGCAGACGAAATTTCAGCGCCGCGGGCATTGAAATCAAGCTCCCTGCCGGCGCGAATTTTAACGTTAATCCTCGTTTCGCCCTGCGCAAGCTTAATAAGCTCTGCATTAATTCCGTTTTCCGAAAGCAGGCTTTCAAGCTTTTCGCCCGTAAAGCCCGCCTTGAAGCCGAGAGCAACGCTCTGAACGCCAAGTTCTGCCAGCACGGCAGAAACATTCAGCCCCTTGCCGCCAAAGCGCATTTTCTCTGAAATAGTGCGGTTTATATCATCAAAATTTATTCTCTCCGTGCTGACAATATAATCCAGCGAGGGATTTAAGGTTACCGTATAAATCATAGCTTTTAAGATAATCTATATGTTTTATTTGAATTAGATGCAATTACTATTTCATCATCTTCGTTAAGGGGTTCAAACGGATTATAACCTTTATAACTAACGCTGTCACAAATTTCATTTGAACAAACTATAAAATTCTTATATTCATAAAACCAACAGTCATAATCAAATATAGAATATCCGCTGTGAAGAACATATTTGTTCCCTGTTTCATCAACAACAATATGCTCTGTTTTATAATCCAGTACACCTATCTGAGCAGCTATAACTCCGGTTATGAGAAGAAGCACTACGGTAATAAACGTAACAACAGATTTTACGGTTTGATTTTTAATATGCATTATCAACTGAACAATGCCTGCAACAAATGCAGCTGCAAAAATTACAATCCCCGTTATTAATGCCCAGTTTCTTAATTGAAGAGAATAGTGCCAAAGCACGGCGCATACTAAAGCAAAAACCGCGCCGAAAAGCAAATCCCAAAGCAAAATGCATTTTTTCTTTTCCATTTATTACTCCTTAATTCGTCTTACTCTGCCTTAGCCTGATAACGTTCCAGCTGAAGGGCTTTAATTCTGCCGTGAGGGTTGAGCCGTCCAGCACGGGAAGCGGATTATCGTGCGGAACTACTTTCACGGCATTGAAATAATTCTCCGCCTTTTTATCATAGCCGTCCATAGAGATAAATTCAACGGGCCTATAGCCTGCAAAATCCATCAGATTAACCTCAAGCACGGAGCTTTCATCAAGGCTCTTATTAACGCAGAAAATTGCCATTTCGCCGTTTTCCTCATCATGAGTTGCAATCGCCTCAAGGAAAGGCACGTCCGTAAATTCCTTGCAATCATATTTCGGGCAATCAAGAAGGGGCAAAAGCGCCTTTCCCCTGCCGTAATTTGAAATATGCATAAAAGGATAATATATCGTCTGTTCAAAAACGCCGCCGCCCGTTTGGGTGAATATCGGCGCGATAACGTTAACCAGCTGCGCAAGGCAGGCAATCTTAATCCTATCACAATGGCGAAGCAGGGTTATCAGCATTGAGCCGATGAGAAGCGCATCCTCAAAATTATAAATATCCTCAAGCCTTGGGGGTGCAAGGCTCCAGCGCTCATAAGGCGCATTATCCGAATGATACCAAACATTCCATTCATCAAAGGAAAGATTAACGGTTTTCTTTGAGCGCTTTTTTGCCTTAACGTAATCGCAGGTGCAGATTACGGAATATATGAATTCATCCAGCTCCAGCGTTTTGGCAAGGAAGCTTGGAGTATCCCCCGCGCGATTTTCATAATACTGATGCAGGGAAACGTAATCAATGCTGTCATAAGCAATATCAAGGCTTTCGGCTTCCCAGCTGCCGAAGGTTGGAGAATTTCTGCTTGAAGAGCCGCAAAGCACGGTTTCGATTGAAGGATCGGTCCATTTCATAAGCTTTGAGGCTTCAAGCGCAAGCCTGCCGTATTCCGTTGCTGTTTTTGCGCCCATCTGCCAGCGGCCGTCCATCTCATTACCAAGGCACCAAAGCTTGATGTTGTGCGGCTCCTTAACGCCGTGGGAAATTCTTAAATCAGACCAGGCAGAGCCGCCCTTGTGATTGCAGTATTCAACAAAATTTCTTGCCTCATCCGCGCCCCTTGTGCCAAGGTTAACCGCCATCATGCACTGAGTGTTTGCCTTTTTGCACCATTTCATAAATTCATTTGTGCCAAAGGTGTTTGGCTCTGTTGTGCCCCACGCCAAATCAAGCCTTTTGGGTCGGCTTTCAACGGGGCCGACGCCATCCTCCCAATTATAGCCGGAAACAAAATTTCCGCCGGGATAGCGCACAAGCGGCACGTTAAGCTTTTTCACAAGATCAATAACATCCGTGCGAAAACCGTTTTCATCTGCAGCGGGATGGCCCGGCTCAAAAATGCCGCCGTAAACCGCCCTGCCGAGATGCTCGATAAAGGAGCCGTAAATTCTTTTATCAATCTCGCCGATTTTGAATTCACCGGCAAGAGTCATTTTTGCTTTCATAAATTTTTACCCTAAATAATTATTTTTCTCTTCTTGCAGCAAGCTCTGCGGAAATCTTTGCTTTCTTTTCGCCAACAATGTCATACTTCAGCATCGGCACGATTGAAAGCAGGGCAAGAATACCGGGCAGCGCCGTGTATGCAAAGAAGATTATATCCTTATTGCAATTTGAGAAATCCTGCGCATTAAGTGCTTCATAATAGCCCGAAGCGCCTACAAATACAAGGCCGACAGCCATTCCGAGCGCAAGGCAAACCTTGATTGTGAGAGTGAGAATCGAATAGCAGGCGCCCTCATTTCTTTTGCCCGTTTCATACTCATAAGCATCAACGCAATCCGCGGTCATAATCATCGGCATAAGTGTTACCGCACCGAATTGAAGACCGATAAGGAACAGCGATGCATAGAACAGCACTGTGAGCACCATATTATTCGGATTCTGGAACCAGAAATGCCCGATTGCAAATGAGAAAATCGAAGCCGCAAAGCCATAAACGGAAAGCAGAATATAAGCATTTCTCTCATTAAGCTTTTCGATGAGGAACGGGCAGAGCGCCATGCTGATCATAGAGCCGATTGCCGTTACGATTCCAAGCACAACAACAAGGTTTTGCGAACCGAGAATAATTGTTGCTGCCTGAACCTGGATGCCCATTGCCATCTGCCTGCCGAAGCCGAGGAAATATGAAATAATAACAAGCATAAAGGGCTTGTTTGATTTTAATGCGGCAAACATTTCTTTAAAGCCGACTGTTTCGCTTGATGCGGTTGTAACCCTCTCCTTATTAATGAGCGGAATAAGAGCAAACAGCGCGCAGCCGAAAATCGCAGTCAGAATGCCGACAAATAAGAATTCCGTTGAAATCATCGGGGCATCCTGCTCCCCTTTTTTAACCAAAACCTTTGAGCCCTCAGGCACAATAAGGCAAACAATCGGAACGATTACCGCGCAGGCAGAGAAGCCAACCTGCTTAAAGGTGTTTGAAATTGAAACAACGTTTGTGCGCTCCGTCGGATTAGGAGTGAGCGCGGCGGCAATGCCCTGTGAGGGAACATCGCCCATAGTCATAGCAATTGACCAAATAAGGCTTACGATAAAAATCCAAACATAAAGCCCGATTCCCTTGAACGGAACCTTAACAAAAATAATGCTTGTTGAAATAAGCAACGGAGCAAGGGAATAAACGATCATTGATTTAAACTTGCCAAGCTTGCTTTTTGAGCGATCCACAAGATTGCCGACAACGGGATCAGCCGCCGCAGAAACAATTTTTGCAACCAAAATTAAGATTGCAACAACGATAACATTTGCGCCGAGAATTGAGCCTGAAAATTCCGCCTGATAAGTAAACAGCAGGCCAACTATTGCCTGAAATCCGAAAAGGCCGAGAGAATAAGCGGCAATTTCCTTGAATTTCAGATGCTTTTGAGTGGTTAAATCCGAAGTGTTTGACATAAATTTTCCTCCTTAAAAAACCCAAAAGGGCGAAACGGAAAACCCGTTTCGCTCAGATAAAATGTTAATCTCTGAAAACATCTGCAAACAAATCAATATTTGCAGCCTTCATAACCGCGCTGAAAAGGCGCGAGCCGTTAACAGGCAGCAGCTTGCCGAAAACGCTCATTGCGTGAGCATCCATTCCATGCACCTGAAGCGCCTGCTTTCTTTCAATGCCGAACATGATCAGCTTAACCATCAGATCACAATCGGTTGAAATCATATCCATAACCTTTTGGCCCTTGCCGCCCTCATTTTTCTGATCGCGGAAAATATCGGTTTTTGTGAAGCCAGGGCAAACGAGGCCAACATACATTTTGCCCCTGAATTCCTCACGCAGAGCCTCTGTGAAGCCCTTAAGCGCAGCCTTTGAAGCGGAATACATCGTTGTGCCCGCAAGGCTCATCAGCGCGGCAGAGGAATCGATATTAATGATTGCCGGTGTGCTGCTTTCAAGAAGCATCGGCAGCATTGCCTTTGTTGAATAAATGCAGGAATAGAAATTGATGTTAATTGCCTTTTCAATTTCATCCATATCATAGCGGTCAAAGCGCTTGAACTTCGGCAGAATGCCGGCATTATTAATCAGGATATCAACCTTAACGCCCTCTGCCTCAAGCTCTGCAACAAAATTATCCCAGTTTTCCTTTTTTGAAACGTCAAAAAGCTTATAAGAAAACTGCTCTGCATAAGTTGGGCCGAGCTCCTCAATAAACTTAAGCATTTTAGGCTCGCTTCTTGCAACGCCGATAACACGGCAGCCGTGCTTCTTAATAAGAGTTGCGGCGATGCCTGCGCCCATTCCGCCGGAAGCGCCTGTAACAACACAGGTTTTTCCGCTTAACCAACAATTAGACATAATATTTCACTTGCCTTTCAATAAGTTTTCAACAGAAATATTATACTAAAATGCAGATCCTTTTACAATATAAATATTCAATTTGATAATCTTTTTTAATAATTGATGCGCTTTTTGAGCGCCATGCAGATTGCAGAGGCAACCCCGATTTTAACCAAATCCGGAATAATGAAGGGAATAACGCACATTGAAAGCGCGCTTCCGATTGTTATTGAAGAAACCTTCTGTGTGTAAACAAAAATAAACCAAACCGTGCCGAAAGCATAGCAAACCGCAATCCCAAGCACCATAAAAACAACATAAACCCAAAGCCTTTTGCCGATTAAATCAACCGCCAGGCCAACAATAAGCGCAGTGAAAATGAAGCCGATTATATAACCGCCCGTCATTCCGAAAAGCACGCCCGGCCCTGCGCCGAAGCCGGAAAACACCGGCACGCCGACAAGGCCCAGAAAAATATATATCACAACCGAAAGAGTGCCCCTTTTTGCGCCGAGAAGCCCTGCGGCAATGCAAACGCCGAGAGTTTGCAAGGTTACCGGCACCGCGCCGAGCGGAACGGTTATCCAGGAGCAAACGGCAATGATTGCCGCAAAAATGCCTATGAATGCCAAATCCTTTGTTTTAAGCTTGCTGATTTTTTTATCCTTATTCTTTTCCATATCAATTGCCCTGCCTTATTTTTTAACAATGATAAGGCAGAAGTTCAAGATTGTCAACTTTTTTAAAAAACAGGTTTACAATTTGCCGAAAAGCTTTTTCAGGTTGCTAAAATCGGGCGAATATGATAATATGAATTAGTTATTATTTTAGGGGGACGATTATGTCTGAAAGAAAATGGTTTAAGGGCGACACGCACCTGCACACAATCAACAGCGACGGAGTGCTGACCAAAGGGCAGCTTGTTGAGCGCTGCAAGCAGCAGGGGCTGGATTTCATCATGATAACGGACCATAATTTCAATTCCGTTAAGGAAAGCTATTATGACGGCGAGCTGCTCATTATTCAGGGGCAGGAGGTTACGGGCGAAAACGGCCATGTTAACATCTGGGGCGCAAAGGTGCCCGCCGAGCCGCCATATGACCTCAGCAGCAAAGAGGCTTATAAAAAAATCATTGAGGCTTGCAAAAATGCAGGGGCAACCGTTTCGCTCAATCATCCGTTTTGCTCAAAATGCGGTTTTAGATTTGATATTGACGATGTTTACTGCGATTGCGTTGAGGTTTGGAACACCGTTCAGCACACGGATAACATGGTTAACCGCGACTGGTGGGTTAAGCAGCTTCTCAACGGCAGACGCATAAGCGCAATCGGTGGCTCTGATTACCACAGAAACTATGCCGGGCTGGATATTCTTGCCCATCCAACCACATATGTTTATGCAGAGGAATGCACGCCCAAAGCGATTCTTGCGGCAATGCGCGAGGGCAGATGCTTTGTTTCAAATTCGCCGAAATCAACAAGAATTGAGCTAACCTGCGGCAATGCAGCAATCGGCGACAGCGTGCCCTTCAAAGAAGGGCTTGAGGTTGAAATCAAGATTTTCCGCCTGTTGCCGATGCACACGGTTACGGTATATAACAACGATAAAATAATCTTCAACAAAAAATATGACAGGGGCACCGAGCTTCTTGCCTTCAACTGCCCGGTTGAGCAAAAGGGCTTCATCCGCGTTGAGGTTACATATGAATTTAAAGGCCCGCTTAAAAAAGTTTATGGGGTTGCGGAAAAGAAATTCCTGAACAGCAACAAGAATTTCCTGCCGCCCTTTATCAGAGCTTTCACAAATCCGATTTGGTTTGAATAGGAAAAATTATGCGGAAAAGAAAGATAAATAAGGACACTATTCCCGAGCGCACAAAAAGCTTTAGAATCAGCACCAGAATCACGCTTGCCTCTGTTTTGGGCATTGTGATTCCCGTTGCGATTATCGCCGTGCTTTCAACCATCCTTTTAAACGCGGCTAAAAAGGATTATATTCCCTCCACCGTGAGCACAAAGAGCTATGGAATAATTAACCAGCTGCAATGGAACAGCGCCATCAGCGAGATTGCGGAAAGCCTTGATTCCGATAATGAGGAGAAAAAACTTTCCGAAATAAAAAGAATCACCGCGCCGCTTGAGGAAAGCGGAGCGCTGATATATATTGAAAATGATTCCCTGCCCTGTTATCTGACAGAGGCGGAGGAAACCGCGCTTGAGGCAGGCGGAAGAATTGCCGCTATTAATAAAGAAGAAAACAGCTACTATTTCAGCGATTCAGGCCTTGTGATCACAACCCATGCCCACGCCGGCGAGGCTGATTATCTGATTGTAATTTACAGCCCCGATTACACCGTGCCTGATGCAGAAACTGCACATGAAAGCATTGAGAATTCACTTACCGCAAGGCTGGCAACGATTTTGCTTTTGATTGTGGCGGTGTTTATTATTGCGATTGTTATCGTTTCGCTGATAACATCCAAAACGATTGTTAATCCGATCAAAAAGATTGCAAGGGGCGCAAACGAAATAGCAAAGGGCAATCTTGATTATGAAATTCAATACAAATCCAAAAACGAACTTGGCGAGCTTGCCGAAAGCTTTGATTATATGCGCAAGCGCCTTAAAAGATCGCTGATTGACAGGGATGAAGCGGCGCAACAGCAAAAGGAAATGATTGCGGGAATCGCGCATGATTTAAGGACTCCGCTCACCTCCGTTAAAGGATATATGGAGGGACTTCGGGACGGAATTGCAGACACACCCGAAAAGCGGGAGCGATATCTTAAAACTATTTACGCATCCACCTGTGATATGGAAAAAATGCTTAACGACCTGCTGACTGTTTCAAAGCTTGAGCTTGGCACGATTGAGCTTAACCGCGAAAAGGTTTCAATTTCTGATTTCACTGAATTTGCTTCACAGCTTCGCCGGGAGCTTGCCATTGACAGATTTGATTTTGAAATAATCAACAATTCCAAAACCAATCCCCTGCTTTATGTTGACACAGACCGCTTTTCAAGGGTTATTGACAACATTATATCAAACAGCATCAAATATCGGCGCGAGGGCGAAAGGGGCAAAATCTGCCTTTCAATTTCCGAATATGAGCGCAGCGTAATTTTTGAAATTGCCGATAACGGAATGGGTGTTGAGCCGGAAAGCCTGCCCAGGATTTTTGACACGCTTTACCGCGCAGACAAGGCGCGCACCAACGTTTCGGACGGAAGTGGGCTTGGCCTTTCCGTTTGCAAGCAGCTTGTTGAGCTTCACGGCGGAATGATTTGGGCGCAAAACAATTCAATGGGAGGGCTTTCGATTTTCATATCCCTGCCTAAATACGAGGAGAAAGAGGATTAAATTATGAACAAAATTCTTGTTATCGAGGATGACATTAATATCCAGGCGCTTGAAAAGGATTATCTTGAAGCAAACGGCTTTTTCGTTCAGACCGCATCTGACGGCAAGGAGGGGCTTGAGCTTGCGCTTGATAAGGAATTTGATTTAATTTTGCTTGATATTATGCTGCCGGAGCTTGACGGGCTTGAAATCTGCCGCCGCGTCAGAGAGCACAAGGATATCCCGATTCTGCTTGTCAGCGCAAAGAAAGAGGATCTTGATAAAATCAAGGGGCTCGGCTTCGGCGCGGATGATTATATCGTTAAGCCCTTCTCGCCGAGCGAGCTTGTTGCAAGGGTTATTGCGCACATCAGCAGATATCAGCGCCTGACTGCAAAGGAGCCGCACAAAAAATCCGCACCCCTTGTTGAGATTGACAGCCTGAGGCTGGACGGAAATTCCCGCCGCGCCTTTATTAATGACCGTGAGCTGTTGCTAACGAACAAGGAATTTGATTTACTTTATTACCTTGCCTCAGGGCCTAACACCGTTTTCAGCAAAGAGCAGCTTTTCAGCGAAATCTGGCAGTATGACGCCATTGGCGAAACATCAACAGTAACCGTTCACGTTAACCGCATACGAGATAAAATCAAGGAGATTGACCCATCCCTTGATTACATCCACACCGTTTGGGGCAAGGGTTACAGATTTAATAAATAGTTTAACAAAGCAACGGCACAAAACCCGTTGCTTTGTTTTTTAATTTGATTTTTTTAAGTTCATTTTAAGTTTGGGGTTTATGATGTGCTTGAAAACAGGAAAGGCAAACGCCTTTCAAAACATAAAAAGGAGTTAAATCGATGAAAAAAGCATTAAGAAAAAGGTCTGTCAGAAACACAATTATGATTGCCATGATTGTTGCGCTTTCTGCCTGCTCCTGCTTCACTTACGGTTATGCAAAAGAACAGGCTCAAAGCAAAGCCATTGACAGTATTCAAGAGCAATTCGGCGAAATGCCAAGCGGCAATATGCCCGATTTAGGCAGCAATTCACAGGCAGCTGATAATCAGACTGACGGCAACGAACAGACCACGGACAACCAGGCTCCGCCCGATATGAATAACGGGGCGCAGGGCGAATTTGACGGCAGCACGCCGCCGGATATGCAAAACGGCAATGATGCAAGCGCCACGCCTGAAATGAACGACGCACCCGATGAAAGCGCGGCAGACGGCACCGAAAGCGCAAACGGGCCTTCAAGAAGCGAAAACGGGCCGAGCAGGGACAGCAATCAGCAGATGCCGAGCGGTGATGCTGCCGGCAGGCCGCAAAGGCCTGACCAAAACGGCGGCGAAGTTACCGAGGGTACGTCTGATTCACAAATGCCCGAGCTTCCGAACAGCGGTAATACCGGCGACGCACAATCAGCTGACGGCGAAAGCACAACCGAAAGCGCAAACGGCCCAAGCAGAAGAAATAATCAGCAAATGCCGGGCGGCGGCAACGATCAGCAGATGACTCCCCCTGATTTTAACAAACAGGCACAGGAGTTAAGCGGCAGCGCAAGCGCGCAGATTGAGGCGCAATACATTGCCTTGCTTGCAGCTGAAAATCTGATAATTGCGGCAAGCCTTATTTATCTCATCCTTTCCGGCTTCAACAAAAGGGGCTTCAGAAAAACGCTTAAAAACACCAAAAACGCAATAATCTTTTCACTTGCAGTTCTGCTTTTGACAGCGGGAATCACAACCGCGCAGATCGCAGCCTCCGGTCAGGCGGAAATTCCGTTTAATGCTCCGCAGGCAAGCGGCGGGCAGATGCTTGAGCCGCCCGGCGACAACGGGCAAGCCTCTGACGAAAACACAACCGAGGAGGAAAGCACGGAAAGAATCGGCAATCAGGCAGACATTGAATTCAGCATTTAAGACTGTTGCGTGGCATTAACCTTCTCCCTTCCACATCTCTCCGTCTATATTAAAACAGAACAGCCACGCACAGCAAGAGCGGCAGGATGTTTCCTGCCGCTCTTTAAGCGAATTATTGCGTTTTCACTATTGCTTGGCCAAAATTTATTCAGTTTTGCCCATAACCGAAAGCGGGTCAACATATTCGCCGCCGAGCTTTGTTTCAAAATGAAGATGCGCACCGGAGGCCTTTTCAAAAGGAACGGAGCCGAGCGTACCCACAAGCTGCCCCATTTGCACCTCATCGCCCTCTGAAACGGCAACGGTTTCCAACCCGCAATATTTTGCAACCAAGGTGCCGCCGTGGTCTATTTCAACAACCATTCCGAGCAGGCTGTTGTTATAAACGCTCAGCACAATGCCCTCATTTATTGAAAGCACATCATCGCCTGCCTCACCCTTAAAATCAACCGCGGGATGACTGCGGAAATCGCCCATAGTTTCATTCTTGACAAGCTCCTGCGAATAGCCGGCAACAACCGCCTCTGAAAGCGGATATTGATAAAAGCTTTTATACGGCGTGTTTGTATCACTGAGCGGCATTGAGGCCGGCTCAGTTTCAGCCTCGGCCTCCGTTTCCGGTTCTGTGGCGGCGGTGGTTGCCTCAGTTGTGGTTTCAACAACGGTTACACTGCGCTGAACGGCGGTGGTTTCAACCATGGTTGTATTTTCACTAACATCATTTGCCGGCTTTGTGGTGAAATAAACTGCCGCACCGAGGGCAATAACAGAAACACAGATAACGGAAAACAAAGCCTTTAAATTCCTGTTATCCTTTTTTGCTTTAAAATTCCAAGACATAAAAAACACCTCGGCTATATTATTAACCGAGGCGTTAATTTTTATTCATTTATGATGCTTTATTGTTTTTCGCTGCTAACCTGCTGCATAATATCAAGGCAGTTGCGAACGGTTTCAAGAGGAGCTTCCATACCCAATTTAACGGCAATGTTTGCTTTCTTTGCCGCCGAAAGCAGCACTCTGCCCTTCATTTCACGGTTGAGCGCCATAACATATTTCAGATCCGGCTCATTCATATAAAGCAAAACGGAGCCGTTTTTCTGTGAAATTTCATAAATGCCGAGATTGGCGGCGCTGTTTCGCAGAAGTGATATTTCAACAAGCCCCATAATCGCCTCCGGCGGAGTGCCGAAGCGGTCCTTAAGCTCATCATAAACATCCTTTGCATCCGCATCATTTCTGATTGCGGCAATGCGCTTATAAATTGAAAGGCGCTGCGGAGTTGAGGCAATATAATCCTCAGGAATATGCGCCTCAACGGGCAAATCAATCAGACATTCGGGCTTTTCCTCGCCCTCTCTGATTTCGCCCTTTTCCTCTGCAACGGCCTCGCCGAGGAGCTTGAGATACATATCATAGCCAACAGCCTCCATATGCCCGTGCTGGCGGTTGCCGAGAAGCGAGCCCGCGCCCCTGATTTCCAGATCGCGCATTGCAATTTTGAAGCCGGAGCCGAATTCCGTGTATTCTCGGATTGCCTCAAGGCGCTTTGTGGCAATATCGGAAAGCTCCTTGCCGCGGGTGAAGGTGAGATAAGCATATGCGCGGCGGGAGCTTCTGCCAACCCTGCCGCGAATCTGATGAAGCTGGGCAAGACCCATTCTGTCTGCATTTTCAATTATCAGCGTGTTAACGTTGGCAACGTCAACGCCGGTTTCAATAATCGTTGTGCAAACGAGAATATCAATATCCCCGTTAATCAGCTGCGCCCAGACATCGGAAAGCTGTTCCTCCGTCATTCTGCCGTGAGCAATGCCGACACGCGCATCAGGAATTTCATTTTTAATTCTGACGGCAATATGATCAATTGTTTCAATATTATTATGCAAATAATAAGCCTGACCGCCGCGAGCAAGCTCCTTTTGCAGAGCCTCAATTATTATGCCGAAATCATATTCCAGCACATAGGTTTGCACGGGATATCTGTCTCCGGGGGCCTCCTCAATCAGGCTCATATCACGGATTCCCGAAAGCGCCATATTAAGAGTTCTGGGAATCGGGGTTGCAGAAAGAGTGAGCACGTCAACGCGCGGAAACTTTTCCTTAATCTTTTCCTTTTGGGCAACGCCGAAGCGCTGCTCCTCATCAACAATCAGAAGCCCCAAATCCTTAAAGGCGATATCCTTGCTGATTATGCGATGAGTGCCGATAAGCAGATCCACCCTGCCCTCGCGCAGGCTCTTTAAAACCTCTCGTTGCTTCGTCAGAGATACGAAGCGGGAAAGCATTTCAACCCTGACGGGGAATGCCTCCATTCTTTCCCTTGCGGTGTTAAAATGCTGCATTGCAAGCACCGTTGTGGGAACGAGAACGGCGCACTGCTTGCCCTCCGAAATACATTTAAAGGCGGCGCGCAGGGCAACCTCTGTTTTTCCGAAGCCGACATCGCCGCAAAGCAGGCGCTCCATCGGCACGGGGCGCTCCATATCCTGTTTAATCTCCTGTGCGCAGCGAAGCTGATCATCCGTTTCATCATAAGCAAAGCGCAGCTCAAAATCGCGCTGGAGATCCGTATCCTGTGAAAAGGCATAGCCCTTTGTGCTCATCCTTTTTGCATAAAGGGCAATCAGCTCCTTCGCCATATCCTTAACGGAAGAGCGCACCCTTGCCTTTGCCTTTTTCCATTCAGCACCGCCGAGGCGGTTAACCTTAACGTTATTATTCTCCCCGGGCCCGATATATTTTGAAACCAAATCAAGCTGTGTGACGGGAACATAAAGCGTGTCCCCCTTCGCATAGGAAATCTTGATGTAATCCTTTTTAACCTTGTTGAGCTCAAGCGCGTGAATGCCCTCAAAAACGCCGATGCCGTGAACATTGTGAACGATATAATCGCCCACGGCAAGCTCATCAAGCGAATGAATTGCATTTTGGGAATTAACCTTTTTGCGCTTCTTTTTTTGCTGAAGCGATTTCAGATGCGTTATAAGCGCAAACTTAATTTCCGAAAGCTGAAAGCCGGCATTAATTGTTCCCGTAGTTACCGTTACCGCGCCCGGCGGAAATTCCATAGGATAACCCGCGGTGAAATAAGCGTTTATACCGTCATCAATCAAATCATCGGCAAGCGCCTTTGCGCTTCTGGTTGTGCCTGCCATAACGCAAACGGTGTAGCCGCTTTTGAGCAGGGGCAAAACATCCTCTTTAAGCTGCGCAACCGTGCCGTTCCAGGCATTAAAGCTTTGAACGTGAAAGCTTGAAAGCTGCGCCACAGGGGTGTCAAACGAGCCGCGCGGAAGCGAATCAAGATAAACCGCGCCGCTTTCATTATATATATCGCGAAGCTCATCAAAGGTAAGCTGAAATTTATCAATCCCCTTGCAGAGCACGCCGCTTTCAAGCAACCATTTAACCTGCTCCTGCATTAGCTTTTCGGAGGCATTAATTCTCTCCTTAACCTTTGCGCTTTCGCAAACGAAAAGAAGCCCTGAAAAATAATCAAAAATCCCCTTGCTGTCATAAGCTAGCGGCAGGTATTTATCATAGCAGATGAGTGAGGAACCGTCTCGCAGCAAATCGCAATCAGCATAAAGAGCTTCCCTTGCCTTGATTGCCTTACCCTGAAGTGATTTAGCAAGGGCTTCAAGCTTTTTTGCAAGCGCTTCGTTTGATTCAAACAGAACCTCAGTTGAAGGCGCAATTTCAATCAGCGAAAGCTTGCCCGTGCGGCGCTGAGTGGCAATATCAAAGCTTGCAATAGTATCCACGGCATCGCCCCAGAGCTCAATTCTTACAGGCTCCTTAAGGCTTGGCGGGAAAATATCAATTATCCCGCCCCTGACGGCAAACTGCGAAGTACCCTCAACCTGCTCATAACGGGAATAACCCGCAAAAACGAGGAATGAAATCAGCTCTTCAAGATTAAGCATTTCGCCGACGGCGATTTGCCTTGTGCGCCTTTTCAGCTCTGCGGGCGGCATAGTGAGCTGGCACGCCGCGCTGACGGAGCAGACCACCGCCGTGTATTCCTCATTAAGAATTTTTGAAAGTGCGCCGAGACGGATGTGCTCAAAATCGCGTGAAATGCCCGCCACCTCCTGAAAGGTGAATTCACGGGAGGGATAATATAAAACGCCGGATTGCACTGCGCTTAAATTTTCGCTCATTCTTATTGCGGAGGTTTCATCGGGCATAAGGATTAAAGCTCGCTCCCCCTTTTCCTGCATAAGAGAATGAATTAAATGCGCCTTTACGGCATCGGAAACACCGATGGCCCCGCAAGGCATACCCCCCGGGGTTATGCTCTTTGCGAGGCTTGAAAATTCATTGCTCTTTTCAAACATTTTTGAAAAGCAAGACATAATGAATATCTATCTCCTGTTGTTTAATTATACTTATTCATTGCCTCATCAACGCCGCTTTCAACAACAGAAATAACGGCATTGCCGGCATTTTCAAGCGCGGCCTTCAAATCGGGCTGCTGCTCCTTTGGAAAGGTGCCAAGCACCCAATCAACCAAATCCATCAGCGCATCCGGCTTTTTGCCCACGCCGATTTTAACGCGCGGGAATTCCTCTGTTCCGAGGTGGGAAATAATGCTTTTGAGGCCATTATGCCCGCCTGCAGAACCCTTGCGCCTGATTCTGATTTTGCCCACATCAAGCGAAACATCATCAGAAAGAATTATAATTCTTTCGGGCGGAAGCTTATAAAACTTTGCCGCTTCGCCCACAGCCTCGCCCGAATTATTCATAAAGGTCTGCGGCTTCATAAGCAGGCAGCGATGCCCGCCGATTCTTGCATCGGCAATCAGCGCGTGAAATTTTAGCTTTTTAATATCAACATCAAGTTGCCTTGCAAGCAAATCAATTGCAAGAAAGCCCGCATTATGCCTAGTCATCTCATATTTTGCGCCGGGATTGCCGAGGCCGACTATCATATAATCATACGCAGAGGAGGAGGCAAAATCCTTTTTTCTCTTAAAAATCATAATAATCCTTATATATGCTTTTGGGGCGCATCAGTTAAGATGCGCCCTTTGTTTATTAATGATTACTCTGTTTTAACAAATTCCGAAAATTCCCTTTCCTCATCGGGCTTTTCGAAATTATACATATTTTCATCCTTAACGTGATTTGCGATATATTCATCGCGGTCAAACAGCTCATCAGCTTTGATTTTCCAAAGCTTTGCCGCATTAACCGTTTTATCAAACAGCTCATTTGCAGATTCGGGATGCTGCATTTCTGTTGAATAAGCGCCCGTTTCTGCAACCATTTTGCTGATTGCGCCCGGATTATCCAGCACCGGGCAGGGACGAAGCATATTATTTGAGAACGGCTGATTGCGCTTATACGCCATAAAGAGCGGGCTTTGAAGCGCCTCTAAAACCGAATGATCCTTAATATTAACGTTTGAATAATGAACGAATGCGCAAGGCTCGCAATCACCGTTTGAATTGATGTGGAAATAATGCCTGCCGCCTGCGATACAGCCCTGAACATATTCGCCGTCATTCCAGAAATCAAGCGCAAAAATCGGCTTTGTTTGGCGCCATTCATGCATTTTCTTATACATAAGCGCGCGCTGATCTGCGGAAACCATCAGATCTGTTACAGCGCCGTTTCCGGTTGGCATATATGTGAAGAACCAGGCAAAGCGAACGCCCTGATCAATAAGCCAATCCATATATTCATCAGAGGCAAGCAATTCTGTGTTCTTACTGGTGTAGCAAAGAGATGCGCCAAAGGGGATTCCCCTATCCTTAAGCCTTTTCATTGCGGCAGTGCATTTCCGGAAGGTGCCCTCTCCGCGGCGGAAATCATTTTCCTCCTCATATCCCTCAATTGAGAAAGCAGGGAAGAAATTTCCAACCTCGCCAATTTCATCGGCAAAGCTGTCATCAATAAGAGTTCCGTTTGTGAAGCTCATAAAGATGCAATCAGAATTTTCGCGGCAAAGGCGCATTAAATCGGCGCGGCGCATAGTCGGCTCGCCGCCGGTATAAAGATACATATACGTGCCAAGCTCCTTGCCCTGGCGGATAATTCTTGCCAAATCATCATAGGAAAGAGAGCTTGCATGCCCATATTCAGCAGCCCAGCAGCCCGTGCATTTCAGATTGCATGCAGCGGTGGGATCCATAAGAATTGCCCAGGGAATGTTGCAGCCGTATTTCTCAATTGCAGCCATGCGAACATCATAGCTGTTGATTGCAACATTCATCATCGGCGGAATCATTTTGTTAAGCACATCCTCATTAGTTTCGCAGATGAGTGCTTTTGCAAATCGCATCCAGTTATTATCCGGATCATCAAGCACCTTATGAAGCCCTGCATAGGTTGAGCGGTTAACCTTCTTAACATCAGCCTTTTCAAGCAAAGCAAGAATTTTTGGTGCATTTTTATTAAAATCTTTTCTTGCATATTTCACTGCCTCTTTAACGGCAATGCTCATTGCAGTTTCTTTGAAAGATCTCATTTCAATTTCCTCTTATTATCATAAATGATTAAAATTATGCGAAATAAAATATAATACCTTTTAACAAAAAAAGTCAATACAGTTGTTTTATTATTTATAATTGCATAATTATTCAGCATCCGGCTGCAAATTTAATATCGGATCAGAACCTGATCTGGAATTTCAGGCGATAGGTTTTGCCTGTTTTGTTCATATAAATTTCATTGCACAAAGCGCCCCAGCTGTCATAACCGCCAACACCCTGCTGCCTTGCGATTGCGCGGACAACGGTTTTGTTTACGGGCGGAAGATCCTTTTTGTGCCATGTGTTTTCAAGCTCAAGAGGAAGATAATGGCAGGCATTAAACTCCATAACCGGCTCTGCAACAAGTGTGAAGGTTTTTTTGTTGCCAACAAGCGTTGCATATCTGACCCCTGTTCTGTTGCCGCATTCCTGGGGCTTGAGATAATCGGTGAACATATCCGTTACGGTTGTGTTATAAACGCCGATTTTTGTGCCGTTATTGCGGTCAATATAGTTTTCAAACGGGCCTTCACCAAGATAGGTTACGTTTTCAAAATCCGCAGGAAGCTCAAACAGCATTGAAATTTCCGGAACCTCCGGCAGGCTTTCATCGGGATAAAACTGCATATCAACCTCAATGCCCTTTGATGTGATTGTGTAAACAATCAGCGCCTTGGATTCGGGCTGAGTGCGCACGGTTGCGCCGCAGGTTACGATAACGCGCTTGCCGCCCTCAAGGATTTTATATCCCTCAATTGAGAAGGTTGTGTTGTTATAAATACCCGGTGTGGTGCCCGCATCGCGCCAGCAGCCAAGCCTTGAGCCGGCTCTGTTTCCGCGGTCATTATCCGTAAGCGCGCGCCAGAAATTGAGGCGAACGGGCGCCTGAAGCAGCTCCTCGCCGCCAACCTTGATTGAATAAAGCTGATTGCGCTCTCTTTTTTCAAAGCGGATGTTAATATCCTCGCCGATTATGCGAAGGGAGCCGTAAGTGTCCGCAACAATGAGCTCCTCATCAGATTCAAGCTCATCATAGGTGTTTTCAAATTCATTGATAACAAACTGCTCCTCGGCAACGATATGCCCTGCTTCGGAAAAAGCATTATCCTCCTTGGTGCGAAGCTCAAGATTAAGATAGCATTCCGTGGTTGTTATTCTGTTAAGCTCAAGATCAATAACAGCCTTGCTATTCGGCTCAAGCTCAAGCTCTGTTACGCCCTCTCTCAATATACCCTTATCTGAGCACTGGCACCAATAAAGCTCAAACTCATTAAGATTTGTGAACAGGAATTTGTTTTTGATTTCAATAACGCCCTTTTCAGCGTCAATCGCCTTGAAATCAACATTCTGATAAAGCTTTTTGATTTCATATAACTTCGGGGTTGGCTTGCGGTCACCGAAAAGCAGACCGTTGCCGCAGAAATGCCCGTCATGCGGGTTTTCGCCGAAATCGCCGCCGTAAGCAAGATATTCAACCCCGTTTTCATCGGTGGTTTTGATTGACTGATCAACCCAATCCCAAACGAAGCCACCCTGCAGGCAGGGATATTTATCCCAAAGCCTTGTATATTCATCGGTTGAGCCGCAGGAATTGCCCATTGCATGAGTGTATTCGCAAAGAATGAACGGCCTGCCGTCCCTTGCGGTTACGGCATATTCCTCCAGAAAATCAGGGGTTGCATACATTTTTGACATAACATCGGAAAGCTGCGGCTCCATAGGATCGTTATGGCATTCAAAATGAACGAAGCGGCTGGGATCAGCATCCTTAATCCAATTATACATTTTCTTAGGAGTTTCGCCGCCGAGGCTTTCGTTGCCAAGGCTCCAGCAAACAACGCAGGTGCAGTTTTTATCCCTGTTATAGGTTGCCTTAATGCGCTCCATGCAGGCCTTTTCCCATTCCGACCTTGAGGCCGGAAGCTGTGGGCAGCCGATTATTTTTGACCAATAGGTGCCGTGGGTTTCCATATTATTCTCATCAATAACATAAAGCCCGTATTCATCGCAAAGCTCCATCCAGCGCGGGCAATTGGGATAATGAGAGGTGCGAACGGCGTTAATATTATTCTTTTTCATCATAAGAATGTCATAAAGCATAACATCCTCTGTGATATATCTGCCCTTTTCGCAATCAAATTCATGGCGGTTTGTGCCCTTAAACACAATTCTCTGCCCGTTAATGCGGATAATGCCGTTTTCGATTTCAACCTTGCGGAAGCCGAATTTCTGGCTGATATATTCAATCGGAATGCCGTTGTTTTTAAGAGTTAAAACAAGGGTGTAAAGATTAGGATGTTCTGCGCTCCAAAGCTTTGCGTTAGTTACGATTGCCTTCAGCGCGGTAACGTTATCCTCCTCGGCATATCTGCTGTCAATCGCAACAGTTTCGCCATTCTCATCAAGAATGCTGGCATCGATTGAAAGCCCCTCATAAGCGCCGTTTGTTTTGATGATCGCCTCAAAATAACCGTCATTCAGGGTTTCGCTCGGCTCTGCCTTAATGATAAAATCGCGGATATATTCCTTTTCGGTTGTGTAAATATAAACATCGCGGAAAATGCCCGCCATGCGCCACATATCCTGGCATTCAAGCCATGAGCCCGTGCACCAGCGATAAACCTCAACGCCGATAACGTTTGAACCCTCAACAAGATAACGGCTGATATCAAACTCGGCGCGGTGGAAGGTTGATTCGCTGTAACCGATTCTTTCGCCGTTTATGTAAAGATAAAACGCAGATTCAACGCCCTCAAAGCAGAGAACAACACGCTTTGAAAGCACGTTTGCGCTGATTTGGATTCGCTTGAGATAACAGCCGACGGGATTATGCTGGGTTGGCGCATTCGGGGGGCATATATCCTCTGAGCCCTCCCAGGGATAGCGCACATTGCAATACTGATTTTGATCATAGCCCTGCATCGTCCATGAACCCGGAACCTGAATACTATCCCAATTATGGGAATCATAATGCGGCTGGGCAAAATCAGTGGGCTTATAAGCATAATTCTTATAAAGCTTAAACTTCCACTTTCCGTTAAGGAGCTTGCAGCGGGATGAGGCATAGCGATCCGCCTTTTTCGCCTCATTAAAATTTTCATACGGCATCAGCGTTGCATGCTGAGGCAGCTGATTAACGGCAACGATTTCCGGATCTGACTGCCATTCAAGATATCCGTCAATAAAATTTCTTTCCATAATAATCACCATTCCTTATATGGCTCTCCTTTTAGGGGAGCTGTCTGCACAAGCAGACTGAGGGGTTAAGCCCCAAATTTACACAAATATAAAATAAAATTATCTTCTGTGATAAATGCCCTCGTGGAAGCCCTCTTGCCTGAGCGCAACGCCGAAGGACTGAAGCAGAATTGCAATATCCATCTTAATGCTCCAGTTATCGCAATAAAGCTTATCAAGCTTCATTTTTCTCATAAGGGAAATGCTGTCTCTCCCTTTAATCTGAGCCATGCCGGTAAGCCCGGGGCGGAAGCGGTAAACGCCGTATTCCAGCCTCATTCTGTGCGCCCTGATTTCGCTTGAAATCAGCGGGCGCGGGCCAACAAAGCTCATATCCCCTTTTAGAATATTCCAAAGCTGGGGCAGCTCATCAAGGCTTGTTTTTCTTAAAATTTTGCCAACCTTGGTTATATACTGCTCCGGATTTTCAAGCTCGCCGGTTGCGCAATTGGGGGTGTTGTTGCGCATTGTTTGAAACTTATAAATTCTGAAGGGCTCTCCCCTTCTGCCGCGCCTTTCGTGGCTAAAGAAAATGCTGGTGTCCGGCGTGAAAAAATTAATCACGCAGATTATCAGAAACAGG
>DCTO01000111.1 GCA_002329285.1 Ruminococcaceae bacterium UBA1438 | reverse complement strand
ATTTTCTTCTATGACAACGTTGGCTAGAAGAAGGAAACCGTCACAAGGGCTCTTGAGGAAAAGCGCGCTTTTGCAAATGCAGAGGCTGCCGCCGAAGCAGCGCTTGAAGCAGAGGCGGCTGCGGCTGCAGAAGCAGGCGTTGATGCCGAGGCTGACATTGACGCTGAAGACGATATTTCGGACGCAGAATAAAGATAGGGGGTAATTGATTATGGCTAATAAAAATAAAGAATTCAATTACGGCCTCTATGCCGTAGTGGCGTTTACTTTGGTTGCCGCTATTCTGGCAACAACAACCGTTTTCACCTTTAAAAACAAATACATTGCCTTTTCGCCCGAAAAGGTTGCAACAAATTATGTTGACACCATCGTTCAGAAGGGCGACGGCTATAACGCATATAAATTCGCCCTTGTTTCCAAGAGCGAGAAATACGGCGATTTCATCCGCGAAAATTACATTTATCCCGTTATCTGGCCCGGCTACGTATCAGGCGGCGACGAGGATGCAAATAAGGCCGCAAAGGAAAACGGCTTTGACACCGATGCGCATAAGAGCGACGCCACCAAGAATGACGACGGTTCCCTTGCAGGCAATGTTGCTGAAAAAATGTATCCCTATTACGTTGAGCTTATGAAAACCGTTTCCTGGGATGATTATGACACCTTCTTCTCAAGCTATATGGAAAGGCTTGTTGCGGTAAGGGCAGAGGTTTTCGGCGATGATTATATGTCCGACGAGGTGTTCTTCACCGCGCTTGAGGCAAACGTTGCCACCTTCGGCGACGCGCTGACAGGAACGGACACCGTTTATGCGGCTGACGGCAAAACCACGATTTCGGAAGCAACCGTTGGTCTTTATCAGCAGAATTTCGGCACATCTCAGACCGCTGAGGTTATCGGCGAGGGCGGCGAGCTTGTTGAAACAACAAAGCTTGTTTATAAGCTTGTTACAACCGCGGGCGAGCCGGAGGAATTCCCCTTTGACGCCTACAAGGAAAGCCTTGACCCCGACGAGCTTGCAAAATACGGGCTCACCGCTGATGACATTACCGCCGTTCAACTCATACCCGTTACGGTTTCCACCGAGGAGGGCACAGAGCTTGCAACAGTTGAGGTTTTCGTTGCGCAAATCGGCAATTCCTGGTTTGTTGACAGCACAATAACCGATATGTCAGAGGTTTACACAAGGCTTATGTCCGGCGTAACAGCACCGGCAGCTGAATAAAAAGCAGATTAATTAAAACGTAAAAAAGGCTGACTCTTTTGAGTCAGCCTTTTGCTTTTCTCTTTGTTATTCCTCAAGATGCTCAATGCCGCAATCAATGATTGTTTTAACGTGATCATCCGAAAGGGAATAAATAATCTGCTTTCCGTCGCGCTTATATTTAACGAGGCGGTTTTGCTTGAGCAGGCGCAGCTGATGAGAAACCGCCGTTTGCGAAACCCCAACCTCGTTTGAAAGCTCTGTTACATTAAGCTCCCTTTCAAAAAGAGAGCAAAGAATTTTAACCCTTGTGGAATCAGAAAACACCTTGAAAAGATCCGCAAGATCATAAACCATTTCTTCATCAAGCATCATTATCACCTCATAATTATTCTTATTAAAGTATAAATTTAAAGCGCGCTTTTGTCAACCTTTCAATAATCAGTTGCGCGTGCGCGCGATTTATGATAAAATAAATTAATATGTTTTTGCAGGGAGTGAGGCTTTTGAAAAAGGCAGGCGTTTTTGCGGCAGTTTTCGGAATCGGCGCAAATTTCGGGCTGTTTCTTGCAAAGCTTTACGTTGCGATCAGCAGCGCCTCACTTTCAATTTACTGCGATGCGGTTAACAATTTGCTGGACATCGGCTCCTGCGCCGTGGCGCTGCTTGCCTTTGCGCTGATGGCAAGGCTGAAGGAAAAGCCGGCGCAGCGCCTGCAAAGCCTTTGCGCATTTGTTATTGAGCTGATTGTTGCCGGCACGGGATTATATTTCCTTTATAACGGTCTGCAGAGGGCGCTTTATCCGATTCCGATTTCATATTCATATAAATATGCGGCGGTTATCGCGGCAACCATTCCGGCAAAGGCGCTGATGGCGTTCATTTATTCCCGCTTTAACAAAGGGCTTAATTCCGGCATTATCAAGGCGCTGGTGCTGGACAGCGTTCTTGATTGCGGCATAACGGCCTTCACGCTTATCGGGCTTATCCTTGTGCCGAAAGCCGGCTTTGCGGCGGACGGCGTTTTTGCTCTTGTGCTGGGCGGAATCATCACCGCGCGCGCGGCAAGGGGAATTATCGGCGAAGCAAGAGCGTTAATTAACGATTAGGAGGCAGCTTATGTACGACACAGAGGTTAAATCAAAAAAAAGAAAAAAATCAAGGGGCAAAAGGGCGCTTAAGGCGCTTGGCATAATTCTGCTTGTTATCGTGCTTGTTGCTGCCGGCACGGCGGTTGCAAATTTCGTTACTTATAAATCAGAGGATAATCTGGCAAAAAGCGTTGCGCCCGTGCAATACACAACCAGGCTTGAGCCAATCGTTGACGATAACGGCTTTAACACCTTTGTTACTGACGGAGATTTCAAGGTTTTGCAGCTGACGGATATTCATATCGGCGCAGGCTGGCTTGGCTCAAAAAAGGATCAAAAGGCAATCAACGCGGTTGCGGCAATGGTTACTGCCGAAAAGCCGGATTTGGTTTGCGTTTCCGGCGATATCGGTTACCCCATTCCGTTTCAGAGCGGCACGATTAACAACAAAACCTCCGCAACGGTTTTTGCGGATTTAATGGAGCAGCTTGGCGTTTACTGGGCGCCCGTTTTCGGAAATCATGACACGGAGGCATATTCCTGTTACACCCGCGAGGATATCGGCGCAATATATGCAAGCGATAAATATCCCCACTGCCTTTTCCAGGCAGGGCCGGAAAGCGCGCACGGCGTTGGCAATTACGTTATCAACGTTAAAAACACCGCGGGCGAAATCACCCAAAGCATTTTTATGATTGATTCAAACGATTATGTTGATAAATCGCTTAAAAGCACAATTGTTTGGGATTATGACTGCATTCACAAGGACCAGGTTGAATGGTACGAAAACACGCTTGCAGAGCTTAAAGAGGATAACGGCGGCGTTATGCCGAAATCCATTGCGTTTTTCCACATTCCGCTTGCGGAAATGAAGGATGCCTGGACGGAATATTGCGCCAATGATTTTGAGGACACCGCAGACGTTCAGTATATTTGCGGCAAGGCCGGCGAAGAAAAGGGCGTTATCTGCTCCTCCGAGCGCAATGAGGGCTTTTTTGACGCGGTTTTGAACGGCGGCTCAACCCAGGGCATTTTCAACGGGCACGATCATCTTAATAATTTCTCGCTTTATTATAAGGGAATACGGATGACTTATGCCATGTCCGTCGATTATCTTGCATATTTCGGCATTTCCAAAATCGGCTCGCAGCGCGGCTGCACACCGATTATTATTCATCCTGACGGCAGCTTTGAATGCAGCAACGAGAATTATTATCAGGAAAAATATCAGAACGAAAACAACGCCGGAGAGGACGTTACCATGCAGGAGGAAATTAACCACGTGCCGGCGGAGTAAGCGGCCATTGCCCGGTTATAGGTTGCTACGCTCCGATTATATTTTAATGCCTTGTGCTTGACAAATGCACACGACGCGCATATAATATCAATAACAAAAATATTTTCAGGGCGGGGTGAAATTCCCCACCGGCAGTAAAGTCTGCGAACCGAGAAATCGGCCGATGCGGTGAAATTCCGCAACCGACGGTATAGTCCGGATGAGAGAAAATGTTTGAAATATAATTTCAAAGTCAGAACATTTACGCCCGAAGTATGGAATATTACTTCGGGCTTCTCTTTGCGCCCAAAAGGAGAAAAACTATGGCTAACAATTCAAATGTTAAAAGAAACCGTATTATTGCAGGCTGCGGAATGCTGACCGCGGCGGCGGTAATTCTGCAATTTATTGAAATTCCGCTAACCTTTATTATGCCGGGCTTCATTAAGTTTGATTTTTCCGATTTACCCGCGCTTATCGGCGCCTTTGCTTACGGCCCGGTTGCCGGCATTGTTATTGAGCTGCTCAAAAACCTTATTCACGGGCCTTTCGGCAGCTCCGCGTGGATAGGCGAGCTTTCAAACTTTATTCTGGGCGCCGCGTTTGCAGGCGCGGCAGGGCTTGTTTATAAGAAAAAGAAAACAAAAACGGGCGCGCTTGTTGCCGGCGTCATCGGCGCGGTTGTTATGGCAATCGTTTCTCTGCCAAGCAATTATTATTTGATTTACCCGCTTTATTACAGCGTTTTGGGCTTCCCCGAGGAGGCCGTGCTCGGAATGTATCAGGCGCTGCTGCCAAGCGTTAAAAGCATTTTCAGTGCGCTTCTTATTTTCAACCTGCCCTTCACGCTTGGAAAAGGGCTTATCAGCGTTGCGATTTCCATGCTGATTTATAAGCCCCTTTCGCCTTTGCTTAAAGGAAAAAATGTATAAATCGGAGCGCAGCACCCCATCGCTTGCCGCTTAAAAATCCCCTTGCAATATAAACATAACTATAGTATAATATCCCCAATGGGTTAGGTTTCCCAAATAAATACATAGGAGATTATAAAAATGCCACTTGTTACCACAAAAGAAATGTTTAAAAAGGCATATGAGGGCGGATACGCTATCGGTGCTTTTAACGTAAACAATATGGAAATCATTCAGGGCATCACCCGCGCGGCAAAGAAGCTTGAGGCTCCTGTTATTCTGCAGTGCTCATCAAGCGCGCGCAAATATGCTTCAAACGATTATCTTGTTGCAATGGTTAAGGCTGCTGTTGAAGAAACAGGCCTTCCGATTGCACTTCATCTTGACCACGGCCCTGATTTTGAAACCTGCAAATCCTGCATTGACGGCGGTTTCACATCCGTTATGATTGACGGCTCTTCCCTGCCATATGAGGAAAACATTGCCGTAACCAAAAAGGTTGTTGAATATGCGCACGCTCACGGCGTTACCGTTGAGGGCGAGCTTGGCACCCTTGCCGGCGTTGAGGATGAGGTTTCCGTTGATTCTGACAACGCTTCTTACACCAGACCCGAAGAGGTTTATGATTTTGCAACGCGCACCGGCGTTGATTCCCTTGCCATCGCAATCGGAACAAGCCACGGCGCATATAAATTCAAGCCCGGCCAGAAGCCCCAGCTTCGTTTTGACATTCTTGAGGAGGTTGCAAAGCAGCTGCCTGAATTCCCGATTGTTCTTCACGGCGCTTCCTCCGTTAATCAGGATCACATCAAGCTGATTAACCGGTTTGGCGGCGAAATGCCGGATGCAATCGGCATTCCGGAGGAGATGCTGCGCAAGGCTTCATCAATGGCAGTTTGCAAAATCAACGTTGATTCTGACATCAGAATTGCAATGACCGCTGCAATCCGCCAGCACTTTGCCGAGAATCCGACTCATTTTGACCCGCGCCAGTATCTCAAGCCCGCAAGAGAGCTTATTGAAGAGGTTGTGGCTCACAAGATTGACGTTGTTTTCGGCTCTGCCGGCCACGCTTTTGATTAATCCGCAGGCTTAATCAAATCTTGCGCAAAGCAAAAAATTTCACTAAAAATTACCAAAACCCTTCTCATGCGAGAAGGGTTTTGCTTTGCTAAAAATATTATTGAATAACAAATTTTCTGTTTTTTAAAAATTATCTCTCTGCAAATAATATTATTGCACGAAAATTTAATTTTATTTGTGCGCAAAAATAAAATAAGGGAGAATATAAAATGAAAAAGAAAACAGAAAACATCATGAAAGGCCTTGGCGTTGCAATGGCCGTTGGCTCTGTAATTGCCGGCGCAAGCGCAACAATGGGCTCAAACAGCGCCAAAACCAAAAAAACGATGAAAAAAGCGGTTAACAAGGTTTCCGATTTTGTTGACACCGTTTCGGATATGATGTAAATGAAAAAACGGATGCAATGTGCATCCGTTTTTTAGTGGTCAGAAATTAACAATATATTCTTGCGGTTCGTCAATTTTTCGGATTTCCTGGCCGACAATATTATCAAGAAAAGAGGCAAATTCAAAGCCGAAGGCCTCGCCGGCGGGATAAAGATCCAGCATGGGCGCAAGCACAAAGCGGCGCTCAAGCATTCTGGGGTGCGGCAAGGAAAGATTTTTTGTTTCAATGCGCTTGTTCTCTGCAAGCAGAATATCAATATCAAGTATTCTGGGGCCGTTTGCAAAGCCCCTTTTTCTGCCGAAGCCCGCCTCTATCCCAAGGCAGATGCCAAGCATTTCATGGGGCTCAAAGCTGCTTTCAACCTCAAGAGCGCAATTATAAAAATTCTGCTGGCGCGCATAGCCCACCGGCTCCGTTTCATAAATTGCGGAGCGGCGCAGCACATCCGTGTAAGGCAGAAGATTGATTGCGTTTATCGCTTTTTCAATATTTTCGGCACGCTCTCCGATATTAGTGCCGAGGCATAAAACATATTTCATAATAACTCCGGTTTTAGCTTTGTAATCTGTCCCTCACAATATTAACCGCCATATAATCAAATTCCGCGCTGACGGGGGCGTTTGGCTTTTTGAGAGTTACATCAACCATAAACACCCTTTCATATTCATCAAGGATTGCATCAGCAACCACCCGGGCGCATTTTTCAAGCAAATCATATTTCTCTGCCGTGAAAACGCGGCGCACGGTTTTAACCACCTTGGCGTAAGACACCGTATCCTCCACATTATCGCTTTCACACGCCCTTTGCATATTTACATAAAGCTCAATATCAAAAATGAAATCCTGCCCCTGCTCCTTTTCCTCCGGATTAACCCCGTGAAAGGCAAAGAACTTTAAGCCTTTAATAATAATTTTATCCATAATTTCTCCGTTAACTGACCGCTGCTCACTTGCCGCCGGCCGCTCCTTTAATGGCATCCGCCATCAGAATCCCCTGCCGCTCATTTTCAACGTCATGCAGGCGGATTATATCAACCCCGCCGAGGATTGCCGCAGTATCCGCCGCGATATTGCCGTAAATCCTTTTTTGCACATCGCTTTGGCGGCTGTATTCGCCGATAACCCTTTTTCTGCTTACGCCGAGCAGGAGCGGCACATCCGCAATTTTATAATCGGCAACGTTTGCAAGGAGGCTTAAATCCTGCTGCCTTGTTTTTCCGAAGCCGATTCCCATATCAAAGCAAAGCTGATCCTTATTAATTCCGAGCGCCTGCGCCTCAAGAAGAGCGGCGTTGAAAAAATCAGCCGCCTGCTGCTGCGCACCTGCGCCGTTATACGTTAAAATCCAGCCGCAGCGCCGATTTTTGACGATTTTTGCCATTTCCGGATTAACTCTCCCCGAAACGTCATTAATGATGTTTGCGCCTGCTTTAAGCGATTTTTCGGCAACTGAGGGGTAATACGTATCCACAGAAACCGGGATATCCGACTTTTGCCTGAACGCCGAAAGCACGGGGGCAAGCCTTTCCCATTCCTCATCGGCGGAAATTTCGGAATAACCCGGGCGTGTTGACTGCGCGCCGAAATCAATTATATCCGCGCCCTGCGCCTCAAGAATAAGCGCCCTTTCAACCGCGTCGGCAGGATTAAAGAAGCTGCCGCCGTCCGAAAACGAATCCGGGGTTACGTTAACAATGCCCATAATCAGCGTGCGCTCGCCGTATTCAATTTTCTTATCTGCACAATTCCAAAACATAAAATCACCAAACAAATTAAGCTCCCCTGAAAATGGAGGCAATTCGGTTTCGCGCCTGCGGCGTTATTTATCAAGTAATGCCAGCGCCTCCGCCCTTGTGCGGGCGTCGGATTTCATTATTCCCCTTAACGCAGAGGTTTGCGTTTTACTGCCGGAGGCCTTTGCCCCGCGGATGGACATGCACATATGCTCCGCCTCAATAATAACGGCAACGCCCCGGGGCTTCATATGCTCATCAAGGAAATCCGCAATATCATGGGTGAGGCGCTCCTGCACCTGGGGGCGCTTTGCAAAATTATCAACAATTCTGGCAAGCTTTGAAAGCCCGATTATGCGATTATCGCTTGGAATATAAGCAATATGCGCCTTGCCCACAAACGGCAGCAGATGATGCTCGCACNNTCATCAAAAAATTTGAGGTGCTGAACGGGGCTTTCGTGAAGCCCGGCAAAAATTTCCTCATACATATTTGCAACGCGGCGCGGTGTTTCGATTAACCCCGCCCTGTCAGGATCCTCGCCGACTGCGATTAATATTTCCCTGACTGCATTTTCAATTCTTTCCTTATCCATATAAATCTCCATTCCTTATTTGGCTCCCCTGAAAGGTGAGGCTAATAGGTTTTGATTAATTCATAATTTCCCGATTTTAAAACGCTGATTAAATCCGCGTTGTTTTTTATCGGAGCTTGGGTGATTATTCCGCCCCTTGCAAGCTGTGCCGGCGTGTGAAAATCAGAGCCGGAGGAAACCAGCTTTCCCGTTTTTTGCGCCCAGGCGGCAGCCTTATCATTCGTTTTTTTATCGCATTTGCCGTTATATATTTCAATGCCGTCAATATAATTCGGATTGCATCTTAAAATATACGGCCTGAAGGGATGCGCCTGAAAAACAAGATAGCCCTGCGAATGCATAAGGCGATAAATTTTCTTTTCCCACGGCTGCATCAGATTGCCCTGGCGGCGGAGCCAATCGGGCTCAACGCCGTAAATCAGATAATCGGCGCCGGTTGCATAATGGCGAAGCTCCATTCCAAACAAAACCGTGAAATCATCCGTTTCATATTTTTTCATTTCCTCATAAGAGGAGATATAAAAATCAATCATTTTCTGCGGCTTAAGATAACCCTTGAAGCCGAAGGTGAGCGGGCTGTAATGCTCCGTTACAACAATGCCGGAATAGCCCTTTTCGCGATACATTTTAACAATATCCGCCGGCGCAACCCTGCCGCATTGGCTAACCATTTTTGTGTGGCTGTGAAGCTCATATTTATAGCTCATATTTTTCCCCGATTATTTTGTGAAATAGCCCTGAATTTCCTTAACAGAGCCGGAGGTTAAGGCGTCGCTCTCATACTGCGCAATAACCGAATAGATGTTAACGCCCGTGGTTTCAGAGGAAAGCACGCGAAAGCCGTTATTTGCCTGTGTGAAATCCTTAACCGTGATGTTGGTTTCGGAATTTTCAATAAACTTGCCGAAAAGCGCTTCCTTTTTATCATAATTTTCGCTGTTAAGCTGCTGTGAAAGCTGGGCAAGAAGAATATCGTTAACGGCGGAATAATTCTGCTCCTGGCTTATATAATAACGCAAAAGCTTTTCAACGGCATCGCCATCCAAGCTTTGATCTCCCGCCTTAATTTTAACGTTGAAGCCATAGCGCGAGGTGTCCTTATATTTAACCTCGTTCAAAACCGTGTAATTAATTTTGCCCATGGCGTTAAACATATCCTTATAACCGGCAAGGCTTTCATTAACATAAAAATCAATGCTGATGCCAAACAGATTGCAAAGGCTGCTTGCAGCCGCGCCGGCGCCGCCGATTTCATAGACGGATTGCAGGCTGCCCTGATCCGTTTGTGTTTGCGGAGAAAGGGTGCAGGTTTTGAAAGAAACCGTGTCTAAATCCACCTGGAAGAGATTGAAAAGATACGCCTCATTCATATCCTCATTACTAAGCACAAAAAGAAAATTTGTTTTTCCCGAAACCTCCGGCAGCTGCTCATAATTATCCTCCGGTGCGATTACAATATTCTCCGGTGTGAAAAAATTTCTGATTGAAAAATCATATTTGAAACCAAGAAAAGCGATAAAAATAATTGTGAAAGCAACCGCAAAGCAGAGGGCAGTTATAAGAAGGCGCTTTTCCTTATCGCCTTTAACGCTTGCGGAGGGAATATAAATATCTCCCCTGTTTTTAAAAATTCGCATAAATTTACCTCTTTGCCTTCCCGAAAAAGAAAGCCCAAACAGTTTGTTGATTTATATTATAAACCACCATTACTGATAAAACAAGGATTAAATATACTTATTTAATTATACTTTAATATATANNTTAAAGTATTGATAATCTTAAAGTAATATGCTATACTAAAACATATATAATTTTCAACAATTCAGTTTAATAATGTTTAAATTTCAGGAGATATAAATGGATAATTACAACACTTATGATGATATTTGGCAGGCGGTGCTTGATTACTGCCGCCCGAAAATCAGCGAAACAAGTTATAATTTATGGGTGAGCACGGCAAAATTCACCGATATTGAAAATAATCTCATCACCCTTTATTGCGAAAAGCCGATGCAAAAGAAAATTCTTTCCTCCCAGTTTGCTCCCCTGCTGCAGGAAGCGTTTGAAAACGTGCTTGGCTTTAAATGCGAAATTAATTTCTTATGCGATTCCTTTTTCCTTGATGAGGAGGACAGCATTGAAAATAATATGCAGCGCGCGCAGGAAATTGCCGAAAAGGTTAATGTGTTAACCAGTATTGATGACACATATCCCTTCACCTTTGAAACCTTTATTGAAGGCCCATCAAATAAATTTGCTTATCGCGCGGCAAAAGCCGTTGCCGCGGATCCGGGCGGACACATCAATAAAAACAATTCTTACGGCAATTATAACCCGCTTTTCATTTACGGAAAATCAGGCCTTGGCAAAACTCACATTCTAAATGCAATCTGCCATGAAATTAAAAAGAATTTCCCCGAAATGAAAATTCTTTATGTTCGAGCAGAGGATTTTACAAATGAATTTATCAATGCGCTGGGCAGAAAAACCGTTGATGAATTTCACGAAAAATACAGAAAAATTGATATTTTGCTGATGGATGACGTTCAGTTTATCGGCGGCAAGGTGCAAACGGAGGAGGAATTTTTCCACACCTTTANNACGCAGGAGGAATTTTTCCACACCTTTAATTCCCTTGTTGAAAGCGGAAAGCAGATTGTTTTAACCTCTGACCGCCCGCCGAAGGAAATTCAGAGCTTAACGGAGCGCCTTTGCTCTCGCTTTGAAAACGGGCTTCTGGCGGACATTCAATCCCCGGAATATGAAACCCGCTGCGCAATTATCAAAAACAAAGCGGCGCTGCTTAATTTTGAAATAAGCGATGAAATTGTTGATTACATTGCACAGAAAATTCAAACCAACATCCGCCAGCTTGAGGGAACAACCAAAAAAATGCACGCCGTTGTTACCATTCAGGAGGTTAAGCCAACCATTGCACTGGCGCAGCAGATTATCAAGGATGTTAAAAACGAGGAAATTCCCCCGATTCCGGACACCATTGAAAAGGTGCTTGAGGAGGTTTCACGCACGGAGGCCGTTTCAATTGAGGATATCAAATCCTCAAAGCAGAAGGCACAGATTGCACATGCAAGAAAAATGTGTATGTACATCATCCGCGATGTTACCGATTTAACGCTTGAGGCAATCGGCAATGAATTTGATAAAAATTATTCCACGGTTATTTACAGCATTAATGAAATTGAAAAGAAAATGAAAACCGATTCAAAGCTGAACAGAAAAATTAATGATATTATCAGCAATATCAAAAATGAAAACGGAATTTAGTTTTCAATAAATTAACATACATTGACAATAAATTTTTCAACAATAATGTTAATAAAAATTTTTATCAACAATTGAAACATTTTTCCAACAAATTTTTTACATCAAAAAAATTGCGAAAAAGAGCGCCGTTTCTGCGTTATAAAACTTTTCAACATTTTAACAGGCTATACTACTATGAATAAAAGAAAATAATACATAAATAAAAATCCGGAGGAGAATTATGAAATTCACATGCTCAACCAAAAAAATAAACGAGGCTTGCAATAATGTTATGAGAGCCGTTAGCACAAAGGCGACTATTCCCACAATTGAGGGCATCCTTATGGAATGCGGCTCTGACACTCTCAGCCTCACGGGTTATGATTTTGAATTCGGCATTAACACAATTATGCAGGCAACAGTTGTTCAGCCCGGCGCAATCGTTATTAATGCAAAAATTCTTTGCGATATTATGAGAAAGGCTGCTTCTGAAACTGTTTCCTTTGAGGTTGACGGCACTTCAGTTACAATCACATCCGGCGCTGCTCAATATAATATTTCCGGAATAAGCGCTGATGAATATCCGGAGCTGCCGAGCGTTTCCGGCGGATATCCCCTTTTTATTAACCAGGGAATTATGCAAAAAATGGTTGGGCAAACCCTTTTTGCAGTTGCAGAGGGCGAAAGCTCAAAGCCTGTTCACACCGGGCTTAAATTTGAGATGACCTTAAATCAGCTTCGCCTTATCGGCGTTGACGGTTACCGCCTTGCAATCAGAACGGAAACAATTAAATATAACGGTGAGGACGTTACCTTTATCGTGCCGAAAAAAACAATCAGAGAGCTGATAAAAATTATGGGCAACGATGAGGATAAGGATATTTCAATCAGCGTTGGCAAAAGGCACATTATTTTTGAAGTTGATAATTACAGCATTATCAGCCGCCTGCTTGAGGGTGATTTTCTTGATTATCATTCAGCCGTGCCGAAAACCGCATCAACAACCGTGCTTATAAACACAAACGATGCAATTGAATGCATTGAAAGAACCATTCCCGTTATTGAAAACAATGCAAAAAACCCGATTCGCTGCATTTTTGATAACGATGAGATGAGAGTTTCAACCGTTTCCGTGCTTGGCAGAGTTGTTGATTACACTCATGCAAATATCAGCGGATCAAGAGTTGAAATCGGCTTTAATTCAAAATATCTGTTTGACGCGCTTAACGCGGCTGACACAGACCAGGTTAAAATTGAGCTTGGCGGCCCCGTTAGCCCGGTTAAGGTTTTGCCGATTAATGATGAAAGCTTTCTTTTCCTTGTTCTTCCGATGAGATTAAAGAATGTTGAATAAGAAAAAATATTTATGTTTGAATGTAGGGGGAGTCATCCTCGGCTCCCGGCATAATTAAATAATGAAAATTAAATTAAAAGTTGCAGAAAGAAAAGAAGAAACGATTAAAATAAGAACCCCCTTTATTAAGCTGGACAGCTTTCTTAAATTCGCAGGCGCGGCTGAAACGGGCGCAATGGCAAAGGAGCTGATTCTTGACGGCAAGGTTAAGGTTAACGGCGAGGTTTGCACCGCAAGGGGCAAAAAAATTAAGGAGGGGGACATTGTTTCTTTCTTTGAATATGATTATAAAATAATTAATGAAAATTAAAGGCATTGAAATTAAAAATTTCAGAAATATTGAAAGCCTGAATTTAACCTTTGATGACGTTAACATCATTTGGGGCGAAAATGCGCAGGGCAAAACAAATCTGCTTGAGGCAATTTATCTTTTCACCGGCTCAAAATCCTTTCGCGGCGCTAAAGATAAGGATCTGATTAAATTCGGAAGCGATTTTGCCGTGCTGAAAATTGATTTTGAAAGCGGCGAAAGAGGCCAAAATGCAGAGCTTATTATCAAGGAAAGGCGCGCTGCAAGGCTTAACGGGGTTAAAAAGAAATCCCCGGCGGAGCTTGGCAGTGAAATCAAAGCGGTTATTTTTTCCCCCGTTCATCTTTCAATGGTTAAGGACGGCCCTGCCGAGCGCAGAAAATTTGTTGACGGCGCATTGTGCCAGATTAAAGCAAATTATTTTTCCGTGCTGAAAAATTATAACCGCTCCCTTGAGCAGAGAAACGCTGTTTTAAAGGATATTGCAATTAACGCCGATTTAAAAAGCATGCTTTATGTTTGGGATGCGGCGCTTGCAAAGGAGGGCGCAAAAATCATTTATCAGCGCCAAAAATATATTGAGGCAATTCTGCCCTTTGCAAAGGAAATTTTCAGCGGCCTTTCCGGCGGAAAGGAAGAAATTGATTTAAAGCTTTCCGGAGAATTTGAATATGCCGGCTTAACACAAAGCGAAATTGAAAGCAAGCTTAAATCAGCGCTTGCGGAAAAGCAGCATATTGATATTATAAATAAAATCACAAAAACCGGGCCGCACAGGGATGACGTTGAAATTCTGATTAACGGCAGATCCGCAAGGCTTTTCGGCAGCCAGGGTCAGCAGCGAAGCTGCGTGCTTGCGCTGAAGCTTGCAGAGGCAAGCTTGCTTAAAAGCATGACTCAGGAGGAGCCGATTGCCCTGCTGGATGACGTTATGAGCGAGCTTGACGAGGGCAGGCAGGATTATATTCTTAATCATATTAAAAACTGGCAGGTGTTCATAACCTGCTGTGATGCAAACACAATCCTGCGGTTAAAAAAAGGAAAAACAATACAAATTAACAGTGGCGCCGCAGTTGAATAACACCGGCCACTGACCGCTAATTACTATGTATATTCACATTGGCGAAAATATTGCAATCACAACTGAAAAAATAATCGGCATTTTTGATATGGACACATCAACCGTTAACAAAGCAACGCGCGATTATCTTTCACTTGCCGAGAAAAATAAAAAAATAATTTATGTTAGTTATGAGCTTCCGAAGAGCTTTATTGTTACGGCGGATAAAATTTACATCAGCCCGATAAACACAAGCACGCTTTTAAAGAGAGCAAAATAACCTATAAGGCAAAAAGGTTAGGAGATTTATATGAGCGAAGAAATTAAAAAGACAAATCTTGAGGAAGAGGATATCAACACCGTTGTAACCGAGGAATATTCCGCAAAGGATATTCAGGTGCTTGAGGGCCTTGAGGCTGTTCGCAAAAGGCCGGGTATGTATATCGGTTCAACCGGCCCGAGGGGACTTCATCACCTGGTTTATGAAATTGTTGATAACTCCATTGATGAAGCACTGGCAGGAGTCTGCACCCACATTGAATGTGAAATCCTTCCCGATAACATCATCGCCGTGCGCGATAACGGGCGCGGTATTCCTACGGGTATTAACGAAAAAACCGGTCTGCCCGCAGTTACCGTTGTTTTAACCGTGCTTCATGCCGGCGGTAAATTCGGCGGCAGCGGTTACAAGGTTTCCGGCGGTTTGCACGGCGTTGGCTCATCCGTTGTTAACGCGCTTTCCGAATGGCTTGAGGTTGAGGTTACCCAGAACGGGCATATCTATTCCCAGCGCTTTGAGCGCGGCATTCCCGTTAACGATTTACATATAATCGGCGACGCTGAGGGCCACGGAACCTACATCCGCTTTAAGCCGGACGGCGAAATCTTTACCGAAACAACGGTTTATGATTACGAGGTGCTGGAGCGCAGGCTGCGCGAGCAGGCATTTCTTAACGCCGGGCTTTCAATCACGCTGACGGATTTAAGAGAGGATGACCCAGAGCTTCAGAGAAGCGAGGAATACTGCTATGAAGGCGGCATTAAATCCTTTGTTGAATACATAAACACAAGCCGCGGGCTTAACCCCGTTCACGATGAGGTTATCCACATCAGCACAACGAAGGGAGACCGCTCTGCAGAGGTTGCGCTTAGCTACACGGATTCATATAACGAAATCCTGCTTTCCTTTGCAAACAATATTAACACGATTGACGGCGGCACGCACGAAACCGGCTTTAAAACCGCCCTCACCCGCGTGTTTAACGATTACGGCAAAAAATTCGGAATTCTTAAAGACAGCGATAAGAAGCTGAGCGGCGAGGACGTGCGCGAGGGCATAACCGCCGTTATCAGCGTTAAGCTGACGGAGGCTCAGTTTGAGGGCCAGACAAAGGGCAAGCTTGGCAACACAGATATTACCGGCCTTGTTTCCTCAATGGTTTATGAAAAGCTGATGACCTATTTTGAGGAAAACCCGCAGGCAGCAAAAACCATTCTTAACAAGGCGCTTGACGCTTCCCGCGCGCGCGAGGCGGCAAGAAAAGCGAGAGACAGCGCCAGAAGAAAAAGCCCGCTTGAAAGCAATTCCCTGCCCGGCAAGCTTGCAGACTGCACCAGCAATGACCCCTCAAAATGTGAAATTTACATCGTTGAGGGTGATTCCGCAGGCGGCTCTGCAAAGGACGGCAGAGACAGAAAGCATATGGCGATCCTTCCCCTTTGGGGCAAGATGCTGAACGTTGAAAAAGCCAGGGTGGACAAGGTTTATTCCAACGAAAAGCTGCTGCCCGTTGTTATGGCGCTCGGCACCGGAATCGGCGATGAATTTGACATCAACAAGCTTCGCTATCACAAAATTATCATTATGGCGGATGCCGACGTTGACGGCGCTCACATCAGAACTCTGCTTTTAACCTTCTTCTTCCGCTATATGCCCCAGGTTATTGAGGGCGGATACGTTTATCTTGCACAGCCGCCGCTCTTTAAGGTTAGCAAGGGCAAGAGAAGCGCATACGCATTCAGCGATGAAAAAAGAGACGCAAAGATTGCCGAATTCGGCGGCGATTGCGATATTCAGAGATATAAAGGTCTTGGTGAAATGGACCCGCAACAGCTTTGGGAAACCACAATGGACCCCGAATTCAGAACGATGCTTCGCGTTACCGTTGAGGACGCGCAGCGCGCAAGCGAAAATTTCTCAATCCTTATGGGCGATAACGTTGAGCCGAGAAGAGAGTTTATTGAGAAAAACGCAAAATTTGTTCAGAACCTGGATGTATAGTTGAATTTTAATTCCGGAGGAATTATATTATGGAAGAAATACGCTACGACAATCAAAAAATCGTGGATGTTGAAATCAGCAGTGAAATAAGAAAGGCATTTCTGGATTATTCAATGAGCGTTATCGTTAGCCGCGCTCTGCCTGACGTCAGAGACGGACTGAAGCCCGTTCACAGAAGAATTCTTTACGCTATGTATGACAACAACCTTTATCCGGACAGGCCTTACAGAAAATGCGCAACCACCGTCGGCGAAGTGCTGGGCCATTATCACCCGCACGGCGACGCTTCCGTTTACGACGCGATGGTGCGCCTTGCGCAAACCTTCTCAATGCGGCACATTCTTGTTGACGGCCACGGCAACTTTGGCTCAATTGACGGCGACCCGCCTGCAGCTTACCGTTACACCGAAAGCAGAATGAGCAAAATCTCAACGAAAATGCTTGAGGATATTAAGAAGGACACGGTTGACTGGCTGCCGAATTTTGACGACACAACGAAGGAGCCCGAGGTTTTACCCGCCCGCTTCCCCAACCTGCTTGTTAACGGAAGCAGCGGTATTGCGGTAGGTATGGCAACAAACATCCCGCCCCATAATATGAATGAGGTTATTGAGGGTATGTGCTGCCTGATTGATAACCCTGACGCCACGCTTGAGGATCTGATGGAGCACATCAAGGGCCCGGATTTCCCCACCGCGGGCATCATTATGGGCACAAAGGGCATTAAAGAGGCATATGCAACCGGCAGGGGCAAAATTTACGTTCGCGCCCGCGCTGAAATCGTTGAGGGCAAGGGAGACAGATATAAAATCGTTGTTACCGAAATCCCTTACGGCGTTAACAAGGCAAGGCTTATCACAAGAATTGCAGATCTTGTTAAGGAAAAGCGCCTTGAGGGCGTTGCCGACGTTCAGGATTATTCAGACCGCAAGGGTATGCACATTGAGGTTGTTTGCAAGAGAGACGCAAACGCCCAGGTTGTGCTTAACAATCTTTATAAAATGACTGATATGCAGGTTACCTTCGGCGCAATTCTGCTTGCGCTGGATGACGGCGTGCCAAAGGTGCTCACCCTCAAGGAAATCCTGCAGAAATACATCGTTTTCCAAAAGGACATCGTTCGCCGCAGAACCGAATTTGACCTCAAAAAGGCGCAGGAAAGAGCGCATATTTTAGAGGGCCTTGCAAAAGCGATTGATATTGTTGACGAGGTTATCGCAACAATCCGCGCAACCAAGGGCGGACAGGCGGAGGCAAAGCTTGCCCTTATGGAAAAATTTGGCTTTGACGATCCCCAGGCATCCGCAATTGTTGCCTTCAGACTTGGCCAGCTGGCAGGGCTTGAAATTGAAAAGATTATGAACGAGCTGGACGAGCTGCACGCAAGGATTGAGGATTTCAAGGATATCCTTGCTCACGACGGCAGAATTTTGGAGCTTGTTAAAGAGGAATCACGCGCAATCGGCGCAAAATTCGGCGATGAGAGAAGAACCGAAATCAGCGCCGTTATCGGATCCGTTGAGGATGAGGATTTAATCCCCGTTGAGGAAAGCATCTTAACCCTCACAAATATGGGCTATATGAAGCGAATGACGGTTGACACTTACCGCGCGCAGAACAGAGGCGGCAGGGGCATTATGGGAATGAGCCGCCGCGAGGAGGACGTTGCAAAAACCATGTTCAGCTGCTCCTCGCACGATGTTATTTTCCTGTTCACAAACACGGGCAAGGTTTTCCGCAAAAAGGCTTATGAAATCCCCGCATCATCAAGAACCGGCAAGGGCATGAATGTTGTTAATCTCCTGCCGCTTGAAAAGGGCGAAACCGTTTCAGCAATGGTTAAGATTCCCGAGGAGGAGGAAAGGCGCTATCTTTGCATGGTTACCAAGCAGGGCGTTATCAAGAGAACGGACATTGACGCTTATCAGCACATCCGCCAGACGGGAATTATCGCAATCAACCTTGATGAGGGCGACGAGCTGGCGTACGTTGGGGTTACGGACGGCAGCCGCGAGCTTATAGTTGCAACCCACAACGGCATGAGCATCTGCTTTAAGGAAAGCGACGCAAGGCTTATCGGCAGAACCGCAAGAGGCGTTCGCGCAATCACGCTTGCCGAGGGCGATTACGTTGTTGGCTTTGCGGCAAAGATTGAGGGGCAGACTCTTTTGACCGTTTCCGAAACCGGCTTCGGCAGAAAGAGCAGCTTTGACGATTTCCGCGTTCAGAACAGGGGCGGAAAGGGCCTGATTAACTATAAGACCGAGAAATACGGCAAGGTTGCGATGATTGCGCCCGTTGCCGAGGATAACGACGTTATTATGATAACGAGCGACGGCATTGTTATCAGAACGCATATTGACCAGATTTCAACCTTCCAGCGCCCGAGCAAGGGTGTTAAGGTTATGAGAGTTAACGACGGAGAAAAGATTGCAACAATCTCCATCGTTGACCGCTTTGAGGAAACCGACGAGCCGGAGGCGGCAGAAGCTGAGGGCAAGGAGGAAACCGAGGAATAATTCCGATAAACGGCAGGGCGCTCCTTGAGAGCGCCCTGTTTTTTTCCGACTGTTAAGTTAATATTAAAATTCTGTGTCAATCTGCAAATATTGTTGAAAAGAAACTTATTTTAATATATAATATTATGGTAAACCACCGCAAAGGAGATGAAACGGTGAGCAACCCATATGATGTTGATGACATTTTGCAGGAAGTGAAAAAGCGCAGGGAGGAAAACGAAAGCCGCGTGAAATCACAGGAGGAGCCTGCAAACGAGCCGCCACAGGAGAATGGCGAGGATGAAAACGGCGCCCAAGAAGAACAAACGGCAGAGCAAAGCGCCGAGGATATAATTGAAGAAACGGCAGCGGATTTTTCTTTTCAGGAAAACGCAGCCGAAAGCGAAACCGCATCAGACGAGCCTGCAGATGAGAAGGCTGCGCCGGCTGATGAATATGAGGACATCAGCAGCGGCCCCCCGATTGCGGACACGGGCAGCCCGATAATAAACGAAGCGCAGGCAGTTCACACTCAGAAGGACGCCACTGATTTATTTGAGCTTTCCCTTCAGGCACAGGCGGCGGAATATGAGGAGGTTTCCCCCGCGCCGGTTGCCTCACCCGCGGCAAACAAGAAGCGCGGCAAAGCCGGTAAAATTCTGAGAGGAATTATCATTATTCTTTTGGTTTTAATTCTGGCAACGGTTGTTGGCGCATATTTTTATTTAGACCATATGCTTTCAAATGTTTCCGAAAATCAGCAAAGCAGCGCCGTTGAGGAATGGAAGGGCATGGATGAGCTTGTTGAAAGCTTTAACCCGATAATCGAAAACGAGAAATCCGAAATCGGTTCATATAAGGACATGGTTAAAAAATGGTATTATAACGGCACGCCCGCTTCATCCACTCATGTGCTTAACGTGCTGCTCATCGGCGAGGACACGAGGGATGACGAAATTGCCGAGGAGGACACGAGAGCGGATTCCGCAATCATCGTCAGCGTGAATATTGACACGCAGGAGATTACTCTGACCTCAATTCTGCGCGATTCATATTGCTATTATGAGGTGACGGAGGGCGACGAAAAGAGCGGAAAATTTGACAAAATTAACGCCGCCATGAGTGACGGCGGCATTGATTGCTATATAAGAGCGGTTGAGCATCTATTCAAGATTAATATTGATAATTACGCTATAGTTAATTTCACAAGCTTTGAAAAAATCATTGATTCCCTGGGCGGTGTTGACGTTGAGCTGACCGCAGCGGAAATCAAGGAAATCAACAACCACCCTGACCGTTATGGCGGCGTTGTTATTGACGGCGATGCCGGCATGCTTCATCTTGACGGCTCACAGGCGCTGGCTTACTGCCGAATCAGAAAAATTGATTCGGACGTTGTTCGCGGAGACAGGCAGAAAACCGTTTTGCTGCAGCTTTTTGAAAAGGCAAAAACCGCATCAACGCTGAAATCCGCAGAGGTTGTTAACGATCTTTTGCCCTATGTTAAAACGGGCTTCACCAAATCGGAAATCATCGGCATTTCAAAATATGCCCTTAAAAACGGCTGGCTTGAATATTCAACGCAAACCCACACCCTGCCCCAGAACGAAACCACTGAGGACGGCAAGGTGATCACAACCTGCAAGGGCGGCACCTTCTTCGGCGCATGGGTTTGGAAGGTTGATTATCCGCTTGCATCCCAGGTGCTTCAGCAGAAGATTTACGGCAAAACAAGCATCACCCTTGCGGAAAAAGGCCCGCCTTTGCTGAGCTGAGCGAGGCAAACACTTATAAATAAATTCCTAAAAGGAGCTGAGTAAAATGCCGGGAATTGTTACGGTTTCAGGCTTTGCAATCAGAATTTTAATTGCCGCCGTGCTTGGCGTGTTTATGGGGCTTGAGCGCCAGCTCACCAATCACGTGACGGGAATTTTAACAAACGTTATCGTTTGCGTGGGCTCTTTTGCCTTCACTGCTTTTTCATATCTTTGCTTTACGGACGGGGTTGATTTAACCCGTGTTGCGGCGGCAATCGTTTCCGGAATCGGCTTTTTGGGCGCCGGCGTGATTTTGAGCGACGGCACCAAGGTTAAGGGCCTTAACACTGCGGCATCCATCTGGGCATCCGCCGCAGTTGGAATCCTTTGCTGTGTTGATAAGGCTTGGTTTGCAATTATCGTTGCGGCAACGATTGTTATCAGCCATCTGATTCTGCACCCGATTTCCGAGTTTATCAACAAAACCCAGCGCTATAACAAGGAAAAGCAGAAAAACCAGGAAGCGTTTTACAAGATTAACATCGTTTGCGCCGAGGATAATGCAGAGGAAATCAAAACCCACATCGTGCAGTATATCAGGGATATGGATAACATTCTCTTGCGCAATCTTTCAATGCGCGGCGCGGATGACGGCAACGAAAAAATAACCGCAGTTGTTTCCACTAAAAACAAGGATAACGAGCTGATTGAGCGGATTATCACTCATGTTGGCAAACACGAAACAATCATCTCCACAGGCTGGGAGAACAGATAGAAAAAAAGGAACCGCTTTTGGGAGGACCTTCGTAATGAATGGGTGCGATAAGGAA
>DCTO01000062.1:728-8076 GCA_002329285.1 Ruminococcaceae bacterium UBA1438 | reverse complement strand
CGGAATAACGGCAAACACCGCAACAGCCGCAGCCGCAATAAAGATGCTTGGGGTTGGAATTGTTTTAACAACGCCCAGCTCCTCATAGGTGGCATTATTATTTGCAATAACCGCTGCGCCGATATAAGGCCCCGTAACCATTGGAATCAAAACCTGAAACAGCATTCTGATANNGTGTAATCCCTGATTGTGCCGACAACCGCAGCCGAAAGCACAAGATAAGCGCCCATCATAACCGTGCCGGCAACGATAAGAAAAGCAATGCTTGCGCCCCTTGCAAAAAACATTGCAACGAAACCGAGAATCAAAACAAAAAGGCAGGGTAGCATAAACTTAACCTTGCCGAATTTATCAATTGCCTTTCCGAGCAAAACGGAGATAACGGCGGAGAGAATCAGTATCCCGCCGAGCGGAAGCGCATAATCCGTGATTCCAAGGGATTTTTCAAGATAAATTATGATATACGGCATAAACACCTGATAAGCAATATTTAGAATGCAGAACACCGCAAAGGTGATATAAAGCCGCCCGTTTGCCTTGATGGTTGAGGGCTTGAAACCATAAAAAATGTTTTTAAAATAGTTTTCATTATTTGAAGCGAGGCTTGGCTTATCCTTGAGAATGAAGAAACCGAGAGCGCCGCCGAGGCTTGTTACCGCGCCGACAATTATGAAAAAGGTTTGCCATTCACCCCTTTGCTTGAAGCCATCCAGCACGCCGAAAACAAGCAGCATCGCCGCAAGGGGCATTGCCTGCATAACGGTTTCCGCCCTGCCGCGGTTTGATTCATCGGTAACATCGGTTACCCAGCTGTTAAACGCCGCATCAGAAGCGGTTGAGCCGAAAAAGGTCATTATGCAATCCATAATAACAATCAGCATTGCGGCCGCAGAAACGGCATTAACCGTGCGGAAAAGCCTGCCTGTGCTTTCCACCGTGATAAAGCCAAAGGAGGCTGTAACAATTCCCCAAATAATATAACCGAAAGTGATGAACACCTTTCGCTTGCCCATTTTATCCGAAAGCGCGCCCATAAAGAGCGTTGTTACCGCTGCGGTGATTGCGGAAGCCGCAACCATAAGCGCAATATCATTTGCCGAGCCGCCGATAACATCAAACAGATAAACATTGAAATACATATTTTCAATAACCCAGGCAAGCTGGCCGATTAAGCCGAATATGATTATTCCCGCCCATATTCTGCCGCCGAGCCTGCCGGAAGCCTTACTTTTTTCTGCCATATTATCACCCATCAAAAATATGATTATGCTTTGTTTGCAAGCGCTTCACAGGTGAGGCGGATGCCAAGCTTTTTAATCACGTTTTCATCCACCTGGGCAAGGAGCACGGAGGTGTGCATCTCGCAATTTTTCAGCTGCCACAGCTGCTCAAGTGCAGCCTTTGCATTTGCATCCGAAACTGCGGAAATTGAAAGCGCAATCAGCACCTCATCCGTGTGAAGGCGCGGATTGTGATTGCCCAAATGATTAACCTTTAATTCCTGAATCGGCATAATAACCTCCGGCAGGATGAGCAAAACGTCATCATCAATGCCGGCAAGATATTTGAGCGCATTAAGCAGCATTGCCGAGGCGCAGCCCATAAGCTTTGAGGTTTTGCCGGTGATAACCTTGCCGTCATTAAGCTCAATTGCCGCGGCAGGCTCACCTGTTTTCTCCGCCTTTTTCCTGGCGGCAGGAACGCAAATTCTGCTTTCTGCATCTATTCCCGCCTGATTCATCAGTAGCTCAAGCTTATAAAGCTCATTGCTGTTTTTGGCTCCCTTTGCCGCAGCGGCGCAGGCGGTGAAATAGCGGCGGATGATTTCCTGCTTTGAGGCTTCGCGAACGGCATCATCATCAACAATGCAGTTGCCCGCCATATTAACGCCCATATCGGTTGGAGATTTATAGGGGCAGGCGCCGTAAATTTTATCAAAGGTTGCCTTTAAAACGGGGAATATTTCAACATCGCGATTGTAATTTACGGTGGTTTTGCCGTAAGCCTCAAGATGCCATGGGTCAATCATATTAACGTCATTGAGGTCTGCCGTTGCAGCCTCGTATGCCATATTAACGGGATGAGAAAGAGGAATATTCCAAATCGGGAAGGTTTCGAATTTTGCGTAGCCTGCTTTAACTCCCCTCTTATTCTCATGATAAAGCTGGGAAAGGCAGGTTGCCATTTTGCCGCTGCCGGGGCCGGGAGCGGTGATAACAACAAGCCGGCGCGTTGTTTTGATATAATCATTCTTGCCGTAACCCTCATCGCTTACTATTTTTGTGATATTCGAGGGATAGCCCTCAATCGTGTAATGATGATAAACGGCATAGCCCATTGAGGAAAGCTTTTCCTCAAACGCAATAACACGGGGCTGCGGCGAATATTTGGTGAGCACAACGCTGCCCACCATAAGCCCGATTGAGGTGAATTCACCGATAAGGCGGCAGACATCAACATCATATGTAATCCCCAGGTCGGCGCGAACTTTTGCCTTTTCAATATCCTCCGCGCTGATGACGATAACAATTTCCGCCTCATCCTTCAGCTTGAGAAGCATCTGGAGCTTACTGTCCGGCTCAAAGCCCGGAAGAACCCTTGATGCATGATAATCATCAAAAAGCTTTCCGCCGAATTCAAGATAAAGCTTTCCGCCGAATTCCGAAATTCTTTCACGAATTCTGCTGGACTGCATTTTTAAATATTTGTCATTATCAAAGCCTATTTTATACATTTCACGTCCTCCTCCCATCTTGCCGCAAAAACAATAAAGAAAAACGGCCGCACTAAACGTACAGCCGCCCTGTACTTACATATTATAGAGCAAAGCGATTTATAAATCAATAGTATGAAAACAATTTTTTATCAAATAATTATACTTTTTTTGAATAAGTATTGAAAAATATTTGCCGTTGGATATAATGAACATATCAAGTTTTTAAGGTGCGGCACTATGAAAGCAAAACGAACACATTTAGACAAACTTAACACCCTGCTTTTCGGCAAGGATTTGAGAATAACAGAGGGCGAGCAATACACGGAGGAAAGAGAGTTTGATTACACCTCCTACTACCCCGTTGACGAATACATTTCTGCCCAGGATATTCCAAGCGAAAATGCATTTTTTGCAACCGATTTCGGGGCTGTTCCGGATGACAAAAGCTTTGACAATGCAAAGGCAATCAACGCCTGCATCAACGCCTGCGCGGAAAACGGCGGCGGCTTTGCAGTTGTCAGCGGCGGCGCTTTCACCTCAAGAACAATTGAGCTTAAATCCGGAGTTACCCTGTTTGTTGCAAAGGGCAGCTCCATAATTGCCCATGAAAGCGGGCAGGGATTTGAGAAGCCTGCGCTGATTTATGCAAAGGATTGTGAAAATATCTGCATAACCGGCGGGGGCACGATTAACGGCAACGGCCATCTTTTTGGCAGAAAGCCCCTGCTTAATAAAAATATTACCGAGCCTGATGAGGTTATTGATGTTATCAAAATGCGCAGGGATAATCGCGCTCAACTGCGATTTGCACACCCGAGTAAATACGGCAGGCTTGCAGAGCTTGTAGGCTGCAAAAACATTCACATAAACAACATTATTTTTAAAGACAGCGCTCACTGGACCTGCAGACTGACCCGGTGTGACAATGCTTTGATTGAGAATTTTGTGATTAACAACAACCGCCATGTTGCCAACACTGACGGCATTGACCTTATGCAGACGGGCAACTCAGAAATCAGGCACTGCTTTCTTTCCTGCGCTGACGACGGCATCGTAATTAAAAATGCAATATGGGAGGGATGCGACGGCGCAATGGAAAACATCCGCATTTCCGATTGTGAGGTTATCAGCTGCACTAACGCATTTAAAATCGGCACGGAAACCACCTTTCCCATACGCAATGTGCTTGTTGAAAACTGCCGCTTTATGATGACGGATTTATACCCGGGATCTGTTTCAGGCATAAGCATTGAAAGCGCCGACGGAGCCGAGGTTTGCAATATCACCGCAAGAAACATTGAAATGGAGCGCTGCGCCTGCCCGATTTTCATCAGGCTTAACAACCGTAACCGCGCTGCAGAGGTTGATAATTTCACAGCAAGCGCCATTGAATTCGGCGTTAAGGCAAAGGGCGGCGGCATTGCAAAGGAAACCTTTGATATGAAGGGCGAAGTGCGCGATATCCTGTTAGAGAATATTACGGCAAAGAATATTGAAATTCCCGTGATAATCGCGGGCTTTAAGCAAAGGGGCAAAATCAAGCGAGTTAAAAACATTACTCTCAAAAATATTGACCTTGAATACCGCAAGGCAAAGGAAGTATATGACAAGCGCTTGTTCATCCCCGAATACCCGAAGGTTTATCCCGAATGCTGGCGTTTCAGAAATCTGCCTGCATATGCAATTTGGGCAAGGCACGCGGAAAACTTCAAATATGAAAATTTCAAATGCACCCCTGCTTTGAATACCTGGAGAGAGAAATTCATTTTTGAGGACGTTATATAAAATGCAAAACAGCGGATGGCTTTCATCCGCTGTTTTTTCATCCTTCTATATCATAATCATCATCAATATATCTGTCTATTATTTCCTTTGATTTTTCATCTATTTTAGTGCTTTTAACCTGCAGGCTCTGCTCTGCCTTTTGCTTTTTTTCTTCCGCCCTTTTCCGTTTTGACGAAGCAGCCGCCTTGATGAAAAAGCCCATTCCCGTTAACGCAAGAATTGCGGCGCAAATCAGCAGAATCCTTGCGGGATTTGAAAGGGCCTTTGTTTCCTCCATTTCAGGTGCTTCAACAAAATTGCCGGCTTCATATTCCTGCTCCTGCGCCTCGGTTAATTCACTTACGGCTTGCTCTGAAGATGTGAAATAATCAGCGTCCGCAGGCGGAGTAAACTTTGTCGCGTCTGAGCTTTTTGATGCTTTTGCTGTTGATGGCTTTGTGGTGCCCGATTTGGTGGTTGCAGCGTTGGAGTTTTTTTCAGACTTTTGAGTTGTTGCTTTCTCCGTGGTTGGCTGCGCAAAGGCAATCTGCCGGCTCAACACGTCATAATAACTGCCGTTAACACAAACGGATATTTCAACCCTATTATCCGTGAAATCGTTTTTATCCTTAAGCTGAAATGCAAAGGTCACATTTTGGCCGTAGGCGGAGGGCTCGTCAAAGCTTTGAACGAGCTTAATATCAGTGCCTGAATAATTCGTGAATCCGTTTTCATCAAAGGAAAAGCCTTTGCTTTGCGCGCCGTTACTGAGGCTGACAACCACAAAAACCCTGTCGCTTTCGCCGGCAAGGCTGCTTGCGCAATAGCTTAAATAAGCATAAAAGATATGCTGCTCCTCATCAACGTAATAATCAAGAGAGGAGCTAAAGCCCTCTTCCTCGGCAATTACAAACTGCGCGCCTTCAAGGCTAAACCAATTATAATAGTCAAGGGCGTAATCCTCATCAAGAGCATATGCGCACGCCGGGGCCGAAAGCGCCATAATCAGCGCAACAGCAAACGCAGCAAATCTCTTCACTGAAATCCCCCCCTTAACATCTTATGTAAAAAAGTATATCAAATCGCGAAAATAATGTCAAATTATGAAAAAACGCGGTTTGCATATTTGGACACCGTGTGATAAAATACAAAGCCGAGGTGATATATATGTCTAATATTTTTGAAACTGCAATGCTGATTTGCTTCGGCTTATCATGGCCGATAAATCTTGTTAAAAATATTAAAGCAAAAACTGCAAAGGCTGTTAGCCTCAAATTTTTGCTTCTTATCATTATTGGCTATCTCTGCGGCATCACGGCAAAATTTGTTTCGCATCAATATAATTACGTTTTAGTTGTGTATTTTCTAAACCTTGCCGTCGTGCTTGCAAATCTTGCTGTTTATTTTATCAACAAAAAGCATGACTCGCTTAACGGCAAAGAAATCTAAAACAAACTCTTATAAATCCTCTGCCATTGGCAGAGGATTTGCTTTGTAGGGTTTCTCACTAATATGTAGAAAAAATCTCTCTTTATGCGTTATTGCCATGAGGCTTGGTGAATGATATATTGTAATCAGAAACAGGCGCCGGTTTCAATTAACTTAAAGGAGAAGAATAATGAAACTGAATATTGGAAAAAGAATTAAAGAGCTTCGTCGCTCAAAGGATATTACACAGGAGGAGTTTGCAGAATGCCTTGGTGTATCCTATCAGTCAGTATCCCGCTGGGAAAACGGCGTTTGCTATCCAGATATGGAATTACTGCCGATTATGGCTGATTTTTTCGGCGTGACCGTTGACTCATTAATAGGTGTTGATGATGCTATAGAAAAGGAAAAAGTATGCCGCTATCTTGAAGAATTTCAAAACGCTATCAGCAAGGGCGATGTTTCCAACTGCATAGAAATCGCAAGGAAAGGCGTCAGCGAATTTCCTAACAATTATATACTTCTCAACAAGTTGATGTTTGCGCTCTTTGTGGCAGGCGACGATGACGGTAATATACCCGAATGGAAAGAAAACCGAAAAAAGTATGACGATGAAATAATCAGCATCGGAGAGAGAATGATGAAATACTGTCCCGACCCGGATTTGCGCCTTGAAGCAACTGCCCGTCTTGCTTTTCAGCATTGTGAAATGGGCAGGAAGAGGGAAGGCAGAGATGTATATGAAACGCTTCCGTCTATGGAACAATGCCGTGAGCAGAATATCTGGTGGGCATTAGAAGATAATGAAAAACTGCCGTTCTTGAGAGAGAAAATCCGAAACGAGTATAATATTCTCAGCAGTTCCGTCTGGCTGCTCGGAGAATCGGGGTGTCTTTCAGATGAAGAGTCGCTTGCCGTAATGAAAAAGCTGTACGACTTGCAGGGTATTATCCTTGATAATCAAAACAGTTTGGACTCTTGGGGAGAAGCAACAATTCCGTTTGTCATTGCAGAAATCTATATGCGCTTAAATGATACTGCGTCTGCGTTCAATTATCTTAACAAAGCGGCTCAGGCTGCAAAGCGTTTTGATGAACGACCTGATGAGCAACAGCTGAACAGTCTGCTACTCGGTGAGATTGCGCAAAAACGTACCGATTTCCAGACTAGCGATACACGTACACTCTGTGAGATTATGAAAGAAACCTGGCTTTCAGACGAAGAATTTGATTCTGTTCGTGATACGGATGAATATAAGGAAATCATTAAAACGATAAGTTAACAGAATTATCCTCTGCCCTCTGCAGAGGATTTTGTTTGATGTTTCATTCAACCATTAGTTGAAATCTTTTCAAGAGACAAGTTATTGAGTTTCTCTTTTGCTTGCGATAATATTTAATCAGACGGTACCGCCAATATAATTTGAGGTGATAAAATGAA
>DCTO01000062.1:0-717 GCA_002329285.1 Ruminococcaceae bacterium UBA1438 | reverse complement strand
TTTCTTTTCAGGCAGTCAGCAAATGGGAACGCGGCGAAAGTTATCCGGATATTGAAATGTTACCCGAAATTGCGGTGTATTTCGGCGTTTCCGTGGATGATTTGCTCGGTGTAAACCGTGCTGAAAGCGAAAAGACAATGCCAGCACGATAATCGCGCCTTCCAGACAGACGCCCGCATAGCTCTTGAGAAAGCTCTTGCCGACATTCTGCGTGGGCTCTCCGGCAAACGTGGAGAGCGGCACCGGCGCAATGGCGGTATACATATAGAGTTTGAAAAACCTGCCGTAAACGCTGAGGATCATGATGAAACTCAGCACCCATACGAACAGACCGCCGATCAGCGTTATCGCCCAGAGCGGAATACTCTCAAAGAATCCGCAGTCCTCAATCGCCGTGACGATCTCAGCCGGGAGCATAAAAACTGTTTTGCCGTGCTGGTATCACGCGGTACTGGGTACAAAACGGCTTGTTTGTGAACGAGAGTAAAAAAGCAACAAAAAACGCCCTCGTTCTGAACCCCTTAAGAGGGAAAAACGAGGGCGTAAAGCCACTTTGGAATTATTCACTTAATCAGAAAAGTGGTGCTGGAATGGTATCACTGATACCTTTTTGGCCTGTTTTTTGCTTTTCCAGTGTCCGAAATCCCTTGATTTTACTGGGGTTTCCGAACTTGAGTAAAGCCACTTGCCTCTACTCCCACTCTTTTTCTGTTTATT
>DCTO01000052.1 GCA_002329285.1 Ruminococcaceae bacterium UBA1438 | reverse complement strand
TCTGCACAATCTGGGGCAGTTCATGATCTGCGGCTGCTTTTGTTTATTGTTTTCAAATTCTGATTAAACCTTTTCAAGCAGAAAGATTTCGCTTTCAAGCGGCTTGCTGTAATCAAATTCAATACCCACGTTTGCAAAATAAGCTCCGCTCTTCGTCATCTCTCTCCATTCGGATTTCATGTGATATGTTGCGTTTTCATCAAGGCCGAGAAAGCGCACGTTAACGAAAAATCTGCCAAATGTTGAATTTGCATTTGTGCAGGAGAAATAAACCGCCTGGGATTTATCCTCATTAACATAGCCGTTAAAGTAAATTTTATCCTCCTTGAAATTGCGAAGCCTGTAAAGATTGCCAAATTGAACCGTGCGGCGGATTTTCTTGTAAAGCTCAATGTAATAAGCGTATTTATCAAGCTCCTTATCGCTCAAATTCAGCAGATTGGAGCCGATTGAAAGCGAGCCCTGCATTGAAACGTTAAAGCGGAAATCCGTTGTTATCGGGCGCTGGTCCTTATTGGCGTCCGTAACCCAGGCGCGCATGCATTTGATTGGATAAATAAGGCTGTATCCGTGTTGAATTTCAAGGCGGTCAACGGGGTCAGTGTTATCTGAAGTCCAGCACATATCAAAGTGTGAAAGCGCTCCAAGATCAGCTCTACCGCCGCCGCTGGAGCATGCCTCAAACTGAACATCGGGGTGGCGCTCGCGCAGAATATCAACGATGTCATAAACTGCCTTAGTGTGCCTCTGCCAGATTTCCTTCGGGTTTTCAAGATTCTCTGCGCCGATTTCGGAAAGCGGGCGGTTCATATCCCATTTGATGTATTTGATGTTATATTCGGATAAGATCTCATCAAGCCTGTTAAGCAGGTAATCAAAAACCTTCGGCTTTGTCATATTAAGCACAAGCTGATTGCGCAGCAGGCTTGGCTCGCGGGTGTCATAATGATAAGCCCATTCGGGATGCTTTCTGTATAAATCGGAATCGGGGTTAACCATTTCAGGCTCAACCCAAAGGCCGAAATCCATGCCAAGCTCGTTAACGCCGTCAATCAGCGGCTTCAAGCCGTTCGGGAATTTAATGCGGTTAACAAACCAGTCGCCAAGACCTGCGCGGTCATTGTTTCTCTCGCCAAACCAGCCGTCATCCATAACGAAAAGCTCACAGCCGATTTTTGCCGCCTTCTTTGCAAGGGCAAGCTGGCCGGTTTCGTTAACGTCAAAGCCGGTTGCCTCCCAGCTGTTATAAAGCACGGGTAGCTCCTTTTGCGCAAATTCCTTGGGCAAAAGCTCATTAATAGTGAAGCGGGAAAGCATATTGCTCATTTCACAAAAACCGTTTGCATAGCCGCAGTAAACAGAGGGGGTTCTTGATTTATCGCCGGGCTTAAGAGTTTTTGAAAAATCAAATTCATTAACGCCGATGATGCCCCTGGTTTTATCGGTGAAATCCCTTGTTACGCTAACCTTGAAATTGCCAACGCTTGCAAGCACGGCAAAGAAAACCTCGCCGAATTCCTCTGTTGCGTTTCTTGAAGCAATGATTGCGGGCAGGTGGTGATGCCCCGTCGTGCCCTTTCTTGATTCATAAACAAGCGAGCCGCTTTTGAGAATATGGCCGCTGCGCAGAAATTCGCCGCCCCAGCTGCCGTTAGTGTTCGTTATGCAGTATGGCTTAAGGGAGGGGAAGTTAAACTCTGCGCTTGCCGCCTTTTCCAGCACGATATCATTATTTGAGGCGTTTTCAAATTCCGTGAAGCGCTCAATGATATCCGTGCCCTCAAAGGTTTTGTAAACAAGATTAACCTTTAGTCCGTAATGCGGGTCCTCAAGCTTAACGCGCAGGGTGTTGCCGTCCTTTTCAGCTTTGATAAAATCAAGCACGGTTTCGCGGCAACCGTCAAAAAAGGTGCATTTCAGCGCAGCCTCGCGATACATTGTTGAGCCAAACTGGATATATTCCGTTTTGCAGAAATCCAGCGCCGCATGGTTTGAATTCATCTCATGCAGCTCGTGATATTCGTAATCCTCAACATTGCATTTCTTGCCCCAGTGCAGATGCTCAATTCCGTTGATTCCGCTTGCAAGGGCATAATGAGTGTTTTCAGTTTCAAGAACAAAAATATTGTCTTTAATTATTACTGCCATAATTCTTATCTCCCGATAAAAGCAACTTGTTTTTCTTTCATATCATAGCAGATGTTTTTATAATTGACAAGGTTTTATTTAATTGTTATACTATTAATAATTAAAAATTTATAATCTTTTAATTAATGATTATTTTAAAGGTGTGAGAAATATGGAGAAAAACAGAGTTTCACTTAAAATCGGCGGCGTGAGCTACACTATCGTTTCGGAGGACAGCCCTGAATACGTTGAGGAGCTGGGCGATTTTATTGATGCCGAAATCAAAAATATTCAGTCCGCAAGTCCAAGCCTTTCAACAATGCAGTGCGCAGTTCTTGTTGCCCTTGATCAGGCTGATGCCTGCAAAAAGGCAACCGCCTCTGCCGATAATCTTCGCGCGCAGATTAAGGATTATCTTGAGGACAGCGCCCGCGCCCGTATGGAGGTTGATGTTGCCCGCCGTGAAATCGAAAGGCTTAACAGGGAAATCTCTAATCTCCGTGAAAGATATAATAACAGATAATTCGGGAAAAGCTTTATGAATTTTGAAATATTGGCGCCTGCCGGTTCTATGGAGGCGCTTGTTGCCGGCGTAAGATGCGGCGCAAATGCGGTTTATCTTGGTGGAAAATCGCTTAATGCCCGCAGGAATGCCGGCAATTTTAATGATGAAAATTTAAAAGAAGCGGCAGATTATTGCCATGCAAGGGGCGTTAAGGTTTATTTAACGCTTAACACTCTGTGCCGCGATGATGAGCTTGCCGATGCGCTTTCCCTTGCGGAATATGCGCTTTCCGTCGGCGTGGATGGATTTATAATTCAGGATGTCGGCGTTGCCGCCGCAATAAAGGAGGCTCTGCCGCAGGCAAAGCTTCATGCCTCAACCCAGATGAGCATAATCAGCCCTGCGGGCGTTGCGGCAGTTAAGGAAATGGGCTTTTCCCGCGCCGTGCTTCCCAGGGAGATGACTGCGCAGGAAATTGCCGAAATCCGCAAAAGCACGGATCTGGAACTGGAAATATTTGTTCACGGCGCGCTGTGTATGAGCGTTTCCGGCCAGTGTTATCTTTCCGCAATGCTTGGCGGCAGAAGCGGAAACAGGGGGCTTTGCGCCCAGCCCTGCCGCCTTTCATTTTCTGCCGATAACAGCGGCAGCTTTGATTTGAGCCTCAAGGATTTAAGCCTCATCCGTGATTTAAAGGAAATCGGCGAGCTTGGGGTAATCAGCCTGAAAATTGAGGGCAGAATGAAGCGCCCCGAATATGTTGCTGCCGCGGTAACCGCAATTAAAAAGGCAATTGATGGAGAGCTTTTTGAGAAAGATGAGCAGCGTCTTAAAAGCGTTTTCAGCAGAAGCGGTTTCACTCAGGGATATTTTGAGAATAAAATGGGCGCTTCAATGTTTGGCACACGCAGCAAGGAGGATGTTGTTGCTGCCTCCGGCGTGCTGAAGGAGCTTTCACACCTTTATGATAATGAAACGCCGCTTGTCAGGATCGATATGGATTTTGTCTGCCGCAAAAATCAGCCCTGCCGCTTATCCGCAAGGGCGCTTGGCAGGGAGGTTTGCATTGAGGGCGATGTGCCGGAGACGGCGATTAATAAGCCCATTAGCGAAGAAAGCGTTTGCGAGCGCCTGTCAAAGCTTGGCGGCACGCAGTTTTATGCCGGCGATGTTAATGCGCAGGTTGATGAGGGGCTGATTGTCAGCGCCGCGGGGATAAACGCCATGCGCCGCGAGGCTGCCGAAAGGCTTTCACGCCGTGAGGAAATTGAGGTTATTCGCAACCCGATTGAGCTTCCCTTGCCAAGGGAAAATACGGCGAGGGATTTATATTTCACCGCCCGCTTTGTCGATGCCTCGCAGATACCGGACAGGCATATTTTTAAAAGAATTTTCATCCCCATCCGGTCATCAAATGAGGATTTTGTTGATAACCGTGCGGGCGTTGAAATCCCGAGGGGGCTTTTCGGCGCAGAGGAAAAAATCCGCCTTCGTTTGCTGCAACTGAAAAAAATCGGCGTCACGAAAGCGCTCTGCGGCAATCTCGGCTCATATAAGCTTGCTTCTGATTTGGGCTTTGAGGCTTTCGGCGATTTCGGGCTGAATGTTTTTAACAGCATCAGCGCCTCAAAATTTAATTCGCCGATATTATCCTTTGAGCTTCAGCTTTCTGAGGCAAACAGGATAAACTCCCCTGATGCCGGTGTGATTGTTTACGGCAGGCTGCCGCTTATGCTGGCGAGAAATTGCCCGATTAAAAGCAATATCGGTTGTGAGCAATGCGGCAAAAACGGCACTCTGACGGACAGAAAGGGCATTGAATTTCCCGTGAAATGCTCGCCCTATCCCTGCGTTGAGGTGCTCAATTCCGTGCCGCTTTATATGGCTGATCGGATGAATGAGGTTAAAACCGCATTTGCTCATTTTTATTTCACTGATGAGAGCAGGGCGCAGGTTGAAAGAATCCTTGCGCTTTATCAGAATGGCGCCCCTGCGGATTTTAAATATACGAGGGGACTTTATTACAGAGGTGTTAAATAATGATTATTCTTGCTTCAAAATCGCCAAGAAGGCAGGAGCTTTTAAAGCTTATAACCACGGATTTTGTTATCAAAACCGCTGATGTTGATGAAACCCTGCCACAGGGAATCAGCCCCGCTGATGCGGTGCTTTATCTTTCTGCCATTAAGGCGCGTCCGTTTGCGGCAAAGGGGGATATCGTTATCGGGGCAGACACGGTTGTTGCCCTTGGCAATGAAATTCTCGGCAAGCCGAAAAGCAGGGAGGATGCCGTGCGCATGCTTTCAGCCCTCAGCGGCAGGGAGCATTCCGTTTTTACGGGCGTAACTCTGATTTCCGGCGAAAAGGAGCAATCCTTTTATGTTGAAAGCAGGGTAAAGTTTTTTGATCTGACGGAAAAGGAAATCGCCGATTATGCCGCCACGGGAGAGTGCGATGATAAGGCGGGAGCTTACGGAATTCAGGGAAAAGGCTCGCTTTTGGTGGAGAAAATAGACGGCGATTATTTCAATATTGTTGGGCTTCCAATCGCAAGATTATACAGAGAGTTAAATAAACTTTACTAAATTGGTGATATTATTACAAAAAAATGAAAACAATTTGTTAATAATACCAAATTTATCTACTATTTGCACTTGAAACTTTTTTAATATCGTGTTATAATGATACAAAGTTTAGAATCTGTTTATAATTCAGCTAATTATATTCAGATTTAGCAACACGAAGAATTTACCCCGGGCACTATTATCAAAGAAAGGAAGTTGTTATGGCGGCAGATCTGCATATTCACACAAAGTTAAGCGACGGTTCAGTTGGCATTGAGGATATTATCGTTATAGCCCAAAAAAGCGGTATTGATACTATCGCCATAACAGACCACGATTGCCTTGCAGGCACGGTTAGGGGCCAGGTTATCGGCAAAAGATACGGCGTTAATGTTATTTCCGGCGTTGAGATTTCCGCCTTTGATTTTGAGGCGGGCAAAAAGGTTCACCTGATTTCTTATCTTGCCGATTCGCCAAACAGGCTGGAGGCTATATGTAAAAAAACCTCCGTTGCAAGGAAAAGGGCAGGGCAGATTATGATGCTCAAGGTTGCGGGCAGATTCCCGATAACCTCCGATTTCATTATCAATCATGCCTCCGGCTCAACAAATCTTTATCGTCAGCATATTATGCATGCACTGATGGATGCTGGCTACACGGATAAGATTTTCGGCGATTTGTTCCACGCCCTGTTTGATGAGAAAAGCGAAACCAATGTTTTGGCGCCCACGAAATATCCAAGCGTTCAGGAAGCAATTGATGAAATTCACGGTGCCGGCGGCATTGCAATTCTTGCCCATCCGGCAAAGTTTGATAATTTTGATGAGATTGATAATTACGTTGAAATGGGGCTTGACGGCATAGAGGTCTGGCATCCCTCCGCTGATGAGGAAACGGTTGCAAGGCTTTCCGCAATCTGCAAAAAGAAAAAGCTTCTTTTAACAGGCGGCTCTGATTTCCACGGGATTTACGGCGAGCAGAACGTCACCCTCGGCGCATATTCAACACCTCAGGAGCATCTTGATAAGCTGATGGGCTATAAGGCCAAAAAAAGGGCGCAGCGCAAGGCTGAAAAGGAAGCCGCTGCCGCCAAAGAAAACGAATAAAAAATGGGTATCACAAGAGTGATACCTTTTTTAGTGGTCAGTGGTAAAAAAACCGCCCGATTTATTCGGGCGGTTTTGCTGTTTGCTAATTATTCAGTTGTGATTGATGAGCCGTTGTTTGCGGAGGCAAGCGCAAGATAGCTTCTGCCCGGGTTGAGGGCGAGTGCCTCACCGGTGGCAGCATTTGTGAATTTCAAAACGCCGCCCGTGTTTTCCCAGTTGAAATCAACAACCGTGCCGTTTGATGCAACCTTGCCGGTTCCGCTTGTATAATTATAATCACAATAGGTTTCCGAATTGCCGGAGCCCTTGTAATTCTCCTTAACAACATATTGGGTGTTAACCTGCATAACAATGATGTTTGTGAATTCAACAAGCTGGCCGTAATCGCCTGAATTTGAGTATTTATCAGTGTCTGCATTATATGTAAAGGTGTGTGAATCGGTGCGTGAGGAGAATTTGAGGGTGATTTTGCTGCAAGCAGTGTCCGAAAGCTTTGAAGCGCTTTGATTAAAGCTCAATATTGAAAAATCGGAATCATTAATATCCGTGCGATAGCCCTGATTATTGATTGCATCAACAAGGTTGCCGCCAATGAGCGCCGCGTTGTGCGGGCTAACCTTATCGCTTGTGCGCTTAAAGCAGCTTGAAATGCTCATGCCGTTGATATTGTCAACACCGTCTGAAGCAATAACGTCGTCCGCGCCGGTGTAGCTGCCCTTGCTGTGGCTCTCACCGTAATGAATGAAGATTGAATCAAAGAATTCGGAAAACTTAACAAACGGAGGTCTTGCGGAACGAACGGGGCCAACCTGATCAGGCAACGCAGTCATATCAGCATAAAGCCAGAGCATTCTGGTTATTCCGCCCTCAACCTCGCCTTCAACTATGATGTCAGGCGTGTCCATATTATACTGCGGTCTTGCAGCGGCTGCGTTTTCAACAACAACTGCAACGGGGCGCTTGCCGACTGCCTCTGCGTTAAAATCGGTGCTGCCGGTCAGCGGGTTCATAATTACCACGGGAGCCTCGGTTGTGGTTTCCTGAGTTGTGGTTTCGGGAGGTACGGTGGTCGGCTCCTCAGCGGGCTTGTTGAAAAATGCGAAATATACGCCAACCGCAATTGCAATAATTACAACAACAGCGGCAACGATAATTACAACCTTTTTGTTATTCTTTGGCATATCAATATCTTCCTCTGCGTATTCTTCTTCGTTTGAATTTACAACCTCAAACGGAAGGGGAGCGGCTTCTTCTGCAGCGGTAGCCTTTTCCTCCTCGGCAGCCTCCTGCGCTGCTTCCTTGAGGTCAGCCTCAATCTCTGCGTCGATTGTGTTAATCGGCTCCTCCGTAATTTCGGGTTTAAGCGGGGCTTCCTCCTTGTTTTCGGGAAGCGAGTCCTCCGCCTTTCCTGCAGCGTCTTCAACCTGCAGAGAAAAATCGGATTTCTTTTCCTCTTTGAGCTCTTTTAAGATTTTTTCAAGCTCGTCGTCTTTATTTTCCATTTGGTTTCCTCCTCAATAAAAGGTAATTTTGCCTGTTTCGACAAAAACATATC
>DCTO01000102.1 GCA_002329285.1 Ruminococcaceae bacterium UBA1438 | reverse complement strand
TCCATTTTTTACGGACTTGTTCACAAAATAGGATTAACTGTTAATTTTTTATAAATTTAAACACTTTCTTTTATAAAAGGAACAGCCAAGTCCAAAGGACTTGACTGTACTTGCATATTTTTATTTGCTCTCTGCCGCAGAGCTGATTGAAATGCGCAACAGGCAATAAACGCCTCATAACAAAAAGCAATGCGGGAAAATAGAGAATAAAAAAAGCACCTATACTAGAACCATAGGCACTGTGGATATCCGTAATAGGCATAGGGTATCCACAGGCTATGGTAAGCCAATGAAAATAGGATTCCCCCAAACCTATTCATCATTCTGTTTATAATTATAAACCGTTAATCAAAAAAATTCAATATCTTTTTTTACAATTATATCGACATTATTTTTAGCATTTATTAGGCAACAAATTAATCCTAAATTACTTATTCTGCTTTTTTATCTAACACCTACTCTAAATACCAGAAATTGCAGCTTTTATTCTTTATTCGGCTTCTCAATCCAAAGTAATACTCAATTTTTGCCATATCTTTAGATTCATTGGGAAGCTGCATTTGATAATTTATAAGATTATCCAGCAGCTCAACTATTTTAAATTCCAGGCCCTCAAATTGAAAAACAGCATCCTTCAGCTCTTCTTCCATTCTTTGAACCTTTTTCAAAGTGTAATGCTCACATTTTTTCATTGATTAATCACCGATAATAATTTACTGCAATTTGCGGTATTTGTCAATAACATAAAAAGCTGTTTCATATAATATCTTTGGTGATTTATATGTATCAAAGAATAAAGGATTTGAGGGAAGACGCAGATTTAACGCAGATTCAGATGGCAAAAATATTAAACTGCTCTCAACAGGTTTACTCTAATTATGAGTTAGGACAACGCGATATTCCCACTGCAATATTAATAGAATTAGCAAAATATCATAAAACCACAACCGATTATATTCTTGGTTTAACGAATAAGAGATAAAAAACGGGCTTGCTCTATTATGAGCAAGCCCTTAAATTTTAGCTTTTATTTCTTATCAATCTGCTTTGAATATTTCATCAGATAAACCGTGCGCATAAGGAAGCACTCTATTTTCGGAACATAATGTGCGCGATTGAAGATTGAAACATCAACAACAGCCTCGCAGCCCTTATCCATAATGATTTCAAGCGCCTGCATATCGCCATCCGTATTTCCGCAAACGAGCGCGCCGCAGCCCTGAATAAGAACGGCATTTCTGTCCTCAATAGCCTTGCCGATTTCAGCAGCGCAATCATCTGTGTCACCATCAATCCATGGGCAATTTTTAACATCTGTGCCGACAATCTGGGCAAAATCATCAATCATCGGAACCATACCGTCTCCCGTGCAGGAAACCGCAACGATATCCGGAGTGGAAAGATGCTTAATCATTGTGTAATCCTCTGCCTGATAGATTGCCTTATGAATTTTTGCAACCTTCGGCGCAATGCCGTTAATGCCGAGGCCTGTTTCAATATCAACATCAACGCTGGTGTCACCGACGGTGAGGGTGAAGATGTTGCCGCTTCTTACTGATGAGCCGAGATCAGCAATGCTCTCCGGCATTTTGCCTGCGCCGAGCTTGTTGAGGAAATATGCTCTCTTATCATCATCGGAATATGTTTTTGCCCATGAATGGCGGAGATAGTTATCCTTGATAACCTTTTCGCAGCATTTTTCAAGGCTGTCTGCCAAAGCGAAGGCATGGTCATAATCATCGCCCATGCAAAGAGTGCCGTGGTGCATAAGCATAATTGCCCTTGCAGAGGGATTCATCATAATGCACATTTCAACCTTTTTGCGAAGGGATTCTGTGGTTGACATAGCATAATCGGCAACAGGAACCTCATCGCCGAGCACATCTCTGAATTCATCATAAACATTGGTGATATTCATGCCGGTGATGCTGACGATTGTTGCAGCCTTCTGATGAGTGTGAATAACAAAATCAACTGTTGGGTGATGGCGGTAAGCCGCAGCATGAACACCCTTTTCGGATGAAGGCTTGATATCGCCCTCATATGAGCAATCCTCAATATTAACAACAACGATTTCCTCAGGTGTTAAATCCTCATAAGCTCTGCCGGAAGGAGTGATAACAAACTGGTCGTCTGAAATTCTTGCGGAAACATTGCCCCAGGTGCGCGCAATAAGGCCCATTTCAATGAGCTTTTTGCCTGCCTCAACAACTAATCTTTTAGCTTCTTCAATTTCGTAAGCCATAAATTTTACTCCTTATAAAACCTCGTAAAGGGAGCGGTATTGCCCGCTCCCTGATATTCGATTTAATTAATAATCAATCTTCTCGCACTTGGAAAGAACCTTATCGAAGCGGCGGATGCATTCATCAATATCCTCTTCGGTGTAAGCGCTTGAAGTATAAAGACGTGAGCCTGCAAGAGTTACAAGACCCTCTGCCATATAAGCAGCGCCCATATACTGCATTTCGGTCTGGCGGATGCCGGTTTCCTTAAGTACGCCCGGAATTGTCCACGGCTTTCTCCAGTCAATTCTGAAATGCATTGTTGCAACAGTGTGAAGCTGGCAGATTGAGCCAACATTGTAGCAAACGAACGGAAGCTCATATTTCTTGATGGATTCGTTAATGCCCTTAACAAGCCTGTCTGCCATCTGGCCTGCAACCTGGCAAGCATTTCTCTTTTCAATCTCGCAGATAACAGTGTAACCTGCAACGCAGGAAATAGGTGTTGCAGCCATTGTGCCGCCGCACATCGCCTTATGGATCTTCTTGCCTTCAGCCTTATCAAGACCTGCGCCGAGATATTTCATAACCTCTCTGTGGCCGCCGATGCCGCCTGCACCCGGATAACCGCCGGCAATAATCTTACCGAAGATTGTGATATCGGGATCAATGCCATAATAGCCCTGTGCACCTGAAAGACCGATACGGAAACCGCATACAACCTCATCGCAAACGAGGAGAGCGCCATACTTGCGGCAAAGCGCCTGAACGCCCTTCGGGAAATCCTTATCAACGGGGCGGGTTGCTGATTCAGGGCCGCAGGGCTCAATGAATACAGCAGCAGTGCCGCCGCGGAATTTGTTGAGAATGAGCTTTCTTTCAAGGCTCTTGAGATCATTCGGGAAGAATTCCTGAGTGTGCTTAAATACAAACATCGGAACGCCGTGTGACTGAAGATTAAGTGTGCCGGGAACACGCATACCCCAAGCAAGCTGATCAGACCAGCCGTGATAAGCGCCGCCCATCTTGAGAATATTCTTATGACCTGTTGCAAGACGAGCAACACGAACAGCGCACATACAAGCCTCTGTGCCTGAACCGAGCATACGGAACATTTCAACAGAAGGAACGCACTCTGAAATCTTCTTTGCAAGCTTATACTCATAAGGATGGAACAGACCTGTTGAAGGACCGCAATCCTCAAGAAGATCAATTACAGCCTTTCTTACAACATCATCGTTTGAGCCGATGATTGTTGGGCCGCCTGCCTGAAGAAAGTCAAAATACTCATTACCGTCAATATCATAAAGCTTATTGCCCTTTGCCTTAGTCATAACAATCGGGAAAGGATAATTGAAAGCAAGGTTATGCTGAGCGCCGCCCGGAATAACGGACTTTGCTTCATCAATCTGTTCCTTGGACTTTTTGCATTTCTTTGCAAAATACTCCTCTTCATACTCCTTAAGAGCAGCTCTGCTGATTGAATAAATCGGTTTCTTGATGAGCGCATCAAGTTGTGCAGTTATTGCACCTGCATCGGGATACTCTGTGATAGCAAATCTTGTATCCATAAATTTACCTCCTTAAATTGGTGTGAGCGGTTGCTCACGATTTATTTGCGTGAGCACTTACTCACTAATATTACTCTTTAAGTATATCACTTTTTAACGATTTGTCAAACCTTTAATTAATAAATTTTGTTGAAATTCATTATAAATTATTGCAGTATTGTTTATTTTGTGTTAGTATAACTATATTAAAACCGAAGAAAGGCTGTTATATTTGTTGCACTTGCACAAAGCATTTTTTTCCTTTTTGTGCAATGATACGAAAATAAAAAAAATGATTACTAATTATCACAAAGAGGCCTTTGCGAGATTATCGGAGGAAAGGCAGAATTATCTGCTGGACATTGCGATTGATGAATTCTCATCAAAGGGCTTTAAAAACGCAAACATAAATGTGATTGCAAAAAATGCCGGAATAAGCATCGGGCTTATGTATAAATACTTTTCCACCAAAGAGGATTTGTTTTTAACCTGCCTTTCAAAGGGCATGATGATTTTGCAAACCACCCTTGAGGAGGTTATGAAAAGCGACGATAAGCTGCTGAAAAAGGCGGAAAGAGTTATCCGCGCTTCCCTTGTTCTCTCAAGAAATAACACAAAATACATTAAGCTTTATAATGAAATCACAGCGGAAAAGGACGGTGAGCGCGCCGTTCGCCTCGCAAGAGAGATTGAGGGGCAGACAAGCACAATTTACATCACTGCCATTGCGCAGGCGCTTGCAAGCGGAGATGTTCGCCAGGACCTTAACCCAAGGATGTTTGCCTTTTTTCTTGATAATCTGCTGATGATGCTGCAGTTTTCCTTCAGCTGTGAATATTATAAAGAGCGCCTTTGCATTTACACAGGCGTTAATATTGACGAGCTTGACGATGAGGAAATCGTGCGCCAGCTGCTTAAATTTGTTGAATCCGCATTCACCTTTGAAAAAAGCTGAAAGCGAATATTATAATGGGTAATTATTATTTAATACGGAGGATATTATGGCAAAATATGTTATCACCTACGATACCGGCACAACCGGCATCAAAACCTGTCTTATTGAAATTGACGAGGAAATAAAAATCATTGCTTCGCAGACATCGGGTTACAGCCTTTTTGTTGATGAGGAAACAGGCGTTAAGGGCGGTGCCGAACAGGATGCCGAGGAATGGTGGCAGGCGATGTGCCTGACAACAAAGGAAGTTTTCAGAAAAGCTCCTGGCATCACAAAGGAACAAATTGAAGGCATCAGCTTTTGCTCGGCTATGCAGGGCTTTGTTCCTGTTGACAGGGAAGGCAACTGCATTCGCCGCCCGATGACATATATGGACCAGCGTGCAACGAAGGAGCTCAAGGAAGGCATTGCGCACGGTTTCCAGATTGCCGGTGCGGACGCTGCAAAGCTGCTTAAATGCCTTAAACACACGGGTGCCGCTCCCCTTTCCGTTAAGGACCCCTTATGGAAATACAAATGGCTTGAAAAGCACGAGCCCGAAAATTTCAAAAAGCTCTATAAATGGCTTGACGTTAAGGAATACCTCATTCTGCGTGCAAGCGGCGAATTTGTTATGACAACTGACTCCGCTTTCGCAACTATGATTTACGATACAAGAAAAGGCCACGAGGGCTGGTGCAAGCCGCTTTGCGATATGTTTGGCATTAATATTGAGCATCTGCCGAAAATTATGAAGAGCACGGACAGAGTTGGCAGGATTACCGAGAAAGCTGCCGCAGAGCTTGGGCTTGCTGCGGGCACGGCAGTTTATGGCGGTGGAGGTGACGCTTCACTCATCGGCGTTGGCGCAGGCGCTGTTGAGGTTGGCGACACGCATATCTATTCAGGCACATCCGGCTGGGTTGGCACCGTTGTTGAAAAACAGATTGTTGACGCAACTGCAAGTATTGCCGCCATCGTTGGCGCTGACCCCGAATCATACATCTATTTTGCAGAGCTTGAAACCTCAAACAAATGCGTAAGCTGGGTTAAGGACCACCTTGCGCTTGATGAAATCGGCGTTTATCTTTCACACCACGGAGCACCTTCGGACAGCTATGAGGATATCGCTGTTAATCTTTATGACTATCTTGAAGAGGTTGTTGAACGCGCTGAGCCGGGCTCAAACGGAGTTGTTTTCACTCCGTGGCTTCACGGCAACCGTTGCCCGTTTGAGGACCCGAATGCCGCAGGTATGTTCTTCAACATCAAGCTTGAAACAGGAAAGACGGAGCTTATCCGTGCAGTTGTTGAGGGTATCTGCTTCCATATGAGGTGGATGCTTGAAAGGCAGGATATAAAGAAAGATGTTAACATAGCCAAATCTGTTCGCTTCTGCGGAGGCGGTGCACTCGGCTCAACAACATGCCAGATTCTTTCTGACATTCTGCAAAGGGACGTTGAGGTTGTTGATTCGCCGCAGAACATCGGCGCAGTGGGCGCAGCTGCCTGCATTGCAGTTGGCATGGGGCTTATTCCTTCAATGAAGGATGTTAAAAAGCTTATCCCTGCAAAAACCGTTTATCATCCTAACAAGGAAAACAAGGCTGTTTATGACCGCAACTTCACCGTTTTCAAAAACCTTTATAAGGATAACAAAAAGAACTTTGAAATCCTTAACGGATAAAGTAAGCAATAAACCCCTGAACGAAAACCGTTCAGGGGTTTTTTTATACCTATTATGTTATACGGGCTCAAAAAATGTGTCAGGATGATTGGGATCAAACTGCTCGTTTGCCCACATCAGAGTAACCAAATCCTCCGTATTACTCTGATTGATGATATTATGAGTCCAGCCCGGAAGCATATGCACGGCTTCGATTTTTTCACCGCTTACCTCGAACTCAATTATATCATCGGAACCGATTTTTCTTTCCTGAATCAATGCCCTGCCGGAAACAACAATGAAAAATTCCCATTTGGAATTATGCCAATGCTGCCCCTTTGTTATGCCGGGCTTGCTGATGTTGACGGAAAACTGGCCATGGTCTGCAGTTTTCAAAAGCTCCGTAAATGAGCCCCTTTCATCAACATTCATCTTAAGCGGAAACTTTACCTTTTCTTGCGGAAGATAGGATAAATAAAGACTGTAAAGCTTCTTTGCAAAGCTGCCGCTTGGAATCGACGGCAAAACAAGCGTTTGAGGCTGAGCCTTAAAGCTTTCAAGCAAATCAACAATTTCGCCGAGGGTTACCCTGTGAGTATTCGGCACAAAGCAGAATTTTCCGTCTGCCTTCGGCACGGGAGTTAAGCCGTCATAATCGCAGTGCTGCTCCCTGCCCTCAAGAAGATCAAACATTGCCTCAACCAAATCATCAATATAGAGCAGCTCAAGCTCTGTGCTGCGGTCATTAACCGTGAAGGGCAAATCGTTTGCAACCGCGTTGCAGAAGGTTGAAACCGCGCTGTTATAATTCGGGCGGGAATGCCCCATTAAATTTGGAAAGCGGTAAACATAAACCTTAACGCCCGTTTCCCTTTCATAATCAAAGAAAAGCTCCTCTCCCGCAAGCTTGCTTTTACCGTAATCGGAATCGCCGTATCTTCCGATGAGTGTTGCCTGAATTGAGGAGGAAAGCATAATCTGCGCTTTGTTGCCATGCTTTTTAAGCGCAGAAAGCAGTTCTCCCGCAAAGCCGAAATTGCCGCTCATAAATTCATCATTATTCTTGGGGCGGTTTACGCCTGCAAGATTAAAAATGAAATCAGCCTTTTGGCAAAAGGCCTCTAATTCCTGTGGGGTATTCTCAACATCATAAGAATATATCTCATCAATATGAATATCGGGGCGGGTTTTATTTTTGCCATCCCTGATATTTTTTAAATTTTCAACAAGGGCTGTGCCAACCATTCCCCTTGCGCCTGTAACTAAAATATTCATAGCTGCTCCTGTAAAAAAACAAGTATTATTCAACCTCAAATAATTTCAGATTTCTGTAAAGCTCTTTTCGCTCATTTGCCTTTATCGCAAGCTGACGGGGATTAAGCCTTCTTCTTTTGCCTATAATGCTTCTGATTAAATAGCGCCCACCAAAATATGCAGTGCCGATCGGAAGAAGCACAGGATGCTTTTCAGCCGCGCCCCAATGCGCCTTAACTATATCGAAAGAGGATTCCATAAGCTGCCTTACGGGGGCGGCATTATCAATAACCCCCTTGGATTTATTTGTGATGAATTTTGCCTCATCCATGCGGGTTTCATCCTTTTTGCCGAAATTGCCTGCCTCAAAAATATCAAGAATTAATTCAAGAAGCATTTCTTTGTTTTCAGCCTTTGCCCACTCTTTTTCAGAAGCGCCGAGAAATTCAGAACAGGTAGCAGTTAAAATCTGCGCAAAGCGCCACAGCCCTGCCGCTTTCAGCCTTTTCTCAAACAGATTTGAAAACTCCTCATCAGAAAACTGTTCAACAAAAACAGCCCAGTCGCACAAATGGCGAAGACCTATGCCGCCGTTGAGCAAATGAATGCTGCAATGAAGCAGCATAACAAGCCCGTGATCAAAAGCACAGGGGATCATATAGCAGCCCTCGGGAGTTTTGGTTTTTTCCGCATTATCAATCATTTTTAAAACGTATTGGTGAATAATCTTCCCCGCTCTACCGCCGGGCGCACCGTTAACATCCCAATGGAGCTCCCAGACGGATTCCTCCTTACTGAAAGCCCTTTCATAAGGATTGAAAGCCTTATCATATTCAAAGCCGTTTTTGCACAAAAGCGCAGTAACGGCTTCTATGTTATCCTTATAGACCAAAAAATCAACATCGCCCATCATTCTGAGGCTTGGCTCTGGATAATACGCAGCGGAAGCACAACCCTTTAAAATAACATAAGGAATGCCGTTTTCAGAAAGAAGCTGATGAAGGCTTGTGTGATCAAAGCTTACCTGAAGATTATTCGCGATAACCATTTTTGAAAGGCGCTTCCATTTATTATACTGATCATCAGTTAAAGCGCCCTTTGGAACAGACGAAAAAGCCAGAGCGGCAACCGTCTGCCTCTGGCATTCAACAAAAACCTCTCTCCAGTTTAAGCTATCGGGTAGCAAAGCTTCGCTGCCGAAGAGCGCTGATTTAAGCAGAGATAAGACTGCTTTTTGAGTTGTATTTAACTGTAAATCCAATCTTACCTCTCCCTTTTCTATCTAAAGAAAATTGATATAAGCGAACAAGCGCCGATAACAAAAATAAAAATCAAAACCGGCAGGCATAAAAGCGCAGCTTTTTTCTTTTTCCCTTTTGTAATTAATACAACCGAATTGCCTGCAAGACAGCCGAAAACAGCGCCGAGGCAGTTATGAATTATATCATCAATTTCAAAAGTGCCAATACCGCTTTTAAACTGATAAAACTCAATAGCAAGGCTTACAATCGCGCCGATTATCAGCGCAAAGCACCAGTTGGTTTTTCGTTTTATCAGTTGTGAAACAATAATACCGAGCGGCGTAAAGAGCAAAACATTTCCCAAAACCTCCTCTGCAACATAAAGGCTCATATAATGCCAGCCCTTTGTTGCAATCAGGTAATAGGAATAAAACGGAACAAGGCGGGCAGACGGCAAAGCTGCCGCAGGCTGCCTCAGCACCGTTATTGCCAAAACAAGATAAATATAAATCAGAAAAGCCGTTGCCGCAAAAGAATCAAGCACCGCCCTTTTGCGCTCGCGAAAAGCACACCAAAGGCACAAATATGCCGAAATTGCAGCAACAAGCAAAACCTTAATAATCATTAATCAGAATTTTCTCCAAACCATTTTGTTGACTACGCCCGTGTAGCTCTGAATGATTTTAACAACCTTGTCTGAAACATTTTCATCAGTGTAATCCGGAACGGGAATTCCGAAATCGCCGTTTTTATTCATACCAACAGCAGTGTCCACCGCCTGAAGCAGGCTGCCGCTGTCAATACCCGCAAGGATGAAGCAAGCCTTATCAAGCGCCTCGGGGCGCTCCGTGCTTGTCCTGATGCAAACTGCCGGAAACGGCTTGCCGATGCTTGTGAAAAAGCTGCTCTCCTCAGGCAGAGTGCCACTGTCAGAAACAACTGCAAAGGCGTTCATCTGCAGGCAGTTGTAATCATTAAAGCCGAGAGGCTCATGCTGAATAACTCTTTCATCAAGCTTAAAGCCGGATTCATCCAGGCGCTTTTTAGAGCGCGGATGGCAGGAGTACAAAATCGGCATATCGTATTTTTCAGCCATTTCATTAATTGCAGTAAAAAGGCTGATGAAATTCTTTTCAGTGTCAATATTTTCCTCCCTGTGAGCAGAAAGCAGAATGTATTTGCCCTTTTCAAGGCCGAGGCGCGAATGAATATCTGAAGCCTCAATTTTGCCGAGATTTGCGTGAAGCACCTCTGCCATAGGAGAGCCTGTTACATATGTACGCTCCTTCGGCAGGCCGCAGTCTGCAAGATAGCGGCGGGCATGCTCTGAATAAGCAAGATTAACATCGCTGATAATATCAACAATGCGGCGGTTTGTCTCCTCCGGAAGACACTCATCCTTGCAGCGATTTCCGGCTTCCATATGGAAAATCGGGATGTGAAGCCTCTTTGCGCCGATAACGGAAAGGCAGCTGTTAGTGTCTCCCAAAACGAGCACGGCATCGGGCTTTATATCAACCATAAGCTGATATGATTTTGCAATGATATTGCCCATTGTTTCGCCCAAATCAGCACCGACTGCATCCATATAAACCTCCGGCGCGTCAAGCTCTAAATCCTTAAAGAAAACGCCGTTAAGATTATAATCATAATTCTGCCCAGTGTGCGCAAGAACAGTGTCAAAATATCGGCGGCATTTCTTTATAACCGCAGCAAGCCTGATGATTTCAGGCCTTGTGCCGACGATGATTAATAACTTTAATTTGCCATTGTTTTTAAAAGAAACATTTTTATTATTTGCCATAAATACTCCTAACAATAACTGTAAAGATAGTCCTTAGATTTTTTTGTTTCTTCAGCAATAATTCTGTTTGCATTATCAAAAGAAACTTCTTGCTCTAAAATATGCTCAAGATCATTCAAATCCTTAAGCATATGATTAGCAAAATCAAATTTATCAAGTAAATCACTTAACTTATTTGAATTTGTATCCCTGATAACAGTTGCAAACTTTTTATTAAACTTTATGGAAAAAACTGTTCCGTGGAAAGTGTTAGTTACAACGCAAGAAGCATAACGAAAATACGANNGTAACAACATATTCAGCATTTTTAAAACAGTTTAAAACTTCAAAAGGATTTGCAACAAAAAAATCATCACAAAAATCCTGAACGCCTTCCAAAGCTATTAGTTTAAGACCTTTTTTCTTTGCAAAGCTCTTTATTATTTTACCTTCTGCAGCGGTTAACCTGCCTCTGTAACCATACACAACCATATACGGAGCATCCACCCCCCCCAGAGAATTTTTGCTCATCTCTTCTTGATAATCATAAATGAATACGGGGTCAAGATTAACAATAGGCTCTTTATTTGTAATATCACAAATAATATCAAATGAGTTTTTATCTCTGACAGAAATTTCGGAAAAGCCTTCAAAACACTTTTTCAATAAATCATAATCACCATATTCTTTTATCAAATCCAAAGTTGTATTGCCAAAGCTTGCCGCATAAGAAATTGTTTTCTTTGCATTGCTTGTTTTTCCAAATAAATCCTCTGAAAGCAAATTGGAATCATGGGTTTGATAACAATTAAAAACCTCATCGCTTCCAATAACAAGCAAATCCAAATCCGTGTTATAATTTGCCTCTTTAGGCACGCCGAGTTCGGGAAAGAACTGTTCAAACTTATCATCAAAAGTGCTTGCGGTCTCATATAACTTTCTCTTTTTTGCATTGCTGCGGTGTGTAAAGTATGAAATCACATTCTTTAAGTTATATTTTTGACTGAATCCCGAATCGGCAATGCTTTCATTAACCCTATAATCAACAAAAACCACTTCATTTCCTCGGGCTTCAAGAGTTTTTTTCAATGAATAAGCCTGCAAAAAAGAACCATAGTTCTTTATTCGCTGCATAGACATAATTCCGATTTTCAAAACAATTCTCCTCTACTATTGAATTTTGAGCAATCTCCTCAAAACCTTATACACAAAAAAAGTTGTTGAATTGATAGTTTTCAAATCTTTATCTGACTGCAATTCTTTAAGCATTCTTTCACGAATGAACGGCTTTTTGATATCCTCATTAAGCTGGCCTTCAATAATATCACTCGTTTCCTCTTCAATAGCCCTGCCGTATTCGTTAANNAGCTCTTTAATTATTCTTAGTCCTTCCAGAGAAAAAGCTAACAATCCGGAAACGCCTTCTTTATCGTCTGAATACTTATTCCCCCACAAATCACCCATACGAATATCTGCACAACAATTTGTTGAATGGTACTTGCAATCATAACAGGTTTCATTTAAAACAATATTTTCCAAAAACATTTTAAAGAAAATATCATTATTATCAATTGAATCAAAATATAATGACTGGTTTTTATCAAAAAGACTTATGGTAAATCTTCCCCAGCCATTTTTCTTTGATCTGAAAACAGCACCGGGATTCTCGATAAACGAAACTGTTTTATCAGAAAGATACTTTTTCCAAAGATTATAAGAAGGAGTTCCATGGCAGAAAAAATCAATCAAAATATAATTCTGCCTTAAATTTTTCTTAACCAAATAATTGTTGATTGCCGAAATCTGGCATGGTGTACCGATTACAACACCTTTTTTCAGTTTGAGGATCTCAGCAAAACCATCAACGGTATAGCTTTGCAAATAAATAGAATTTCTGCAAGCAAGCAAATCATCATATGTTTTGTTAACTCTGTGCTCAGACCGATTATTTTCAGGATTATAAAACACAGAACAAACATTATAATCATTAATCAAATAAGCTGAAGAATCAAAAGCAAAACCGCCTGACGCACAATCAGACAATGAATCTTTATTTTTACTCTTATAGCTGAATCCGCCTAACAAATCATTATATGTATAATTGGTTACAGGACAGATTTGCTCACAAATATGGCAATTAACACATTTGCTTTCATCAATCACAGGTTTGAAAAATCCATCTTCTGATAATTCAATTTTAATTGCATCAACTGCGCAAGAAACAGCACAAACGCCGCAGCTCATACACAAACCGTTTTGATTAATCATTGTTACACCTTTATTGAAAAGCAATTTTAGCTTTTAAGCATCTCCTGAACATAATCCGTTGTAAGTATTTTTTTAACCGTGCCATCAACATCAAGAAGATTTGTGTTGTGGCTTGTGTAGGATTCCTCCGCCTCTGTGCTGACCTGGCCGTCAACAAAGAATTTATCGTAATTAAGATCTCGGCTGTCCGCAGCGACGCGGAAATAATTGCCCATATCCTCAGAGCGAAGCCTTTCTTCCCTTGTCATAAGGGTTTCATAAAGCTTTTCGCCGTGCCTTGTGCCGATAATCCTTGTGCCCGTATCTCCGAAAATCTGCTGCACAGCCTGCGCAAGCACGCCGATGGTGGAGGCGTCTGCCTTCTGAATAAACAAATCGCCGGGATTAGCATTCTCAAACGCGAATTTAACAAGGTCTACCGCCTCATCAAGATTCATAAGAAAACGAGTCATATCCGGATTGGTAATAGTGATCGGATTTCCAGCTTTAATCTGGTCAATAAAAAGCGGGATAACGCTGCCACGGCTGCACATAACATTGCCGTAACGCGTGCAGGAAATTACAGTGTCGCTCCGCTCCGCGGCAACACGCGCATTAGCATAAATAACATGTTCCATCATCGCCTTGGAGATACCCATCGCATTAATCGGGTAAGCAGCCTTGTCCGTTGAAAGGCAAACAACGCGCTTAACGCCGCAGTCAATCGCCGCATGAAGCATATTATCCGTTCCCTCAACATTTGTACGCACGGCCTCCATCGGGAAAAATTCGCAGGACGGCACCTGCTTGAGCGCAGCCGCATGAAAAACATAATCAACGCCCCACATTGCATCCTTGATAGATTGAGCGTTGCGCACATCGCCGATGTGGAATTTAACCTTGCCGGCATACTCGGGAAAGCGTGCCTGCAGATCGTGGCGCATATCGNNATCGTCCTGCTTTTTCTCATCGCGCGAGAAAATGCGTATTTCGCCGATATCAGTTGTTAAAAAATGCTTGAGCACGGTGTTGCCAAACGACCCCGTACCCCCTGTTATCATCAGGGTTTTGTTTGTAAATTCAGACATTATTCTCCTCCGCTTAAGCGAGATTATTTCATACTTTTTCTTTTAAACAATAATTCAGGATTATCGTCAACATAATTAATTTGTTCTAATTAAATGAAAAAAATCTCTTTTCTGTTTCAAATTCAAACTGTGCTGTGATTTAATAAGCGCATCAATTAACGAAAGTTTTATTATGACAATGTATTTATTGTATTTCTTTTTATCAATTTCTGATAATCTCTGAATAAAAATCCATAAAAACGATTGCAAATCTTTTTTATATGCATTTTTATAATTATTCTGTTTAAGATACTTCAGTCTTTTTTTCCAGGCATCTAACTCATCCATCCTTTTTGGAGACCAACTACTGTTCATTATTCCGGTTTCATTATAATAATAAAAGTATAATTTTTCATGAACCGTTGCTATTTTTTTTGCAGAAAAAATCGGGATATGTGTTATATACGCATCTTCGTGCAATTTTCCTTTAGGAAATCTTAAGTCCTTCCATAGAACGCGACTATATAGTTTAGTAAACGCAGGCATTGTTGCAATCTCATCATCAACATACGCTTCTTCAGATTCCTTAAGGATAACATCATAATCTGAAATCATATTAAAACTTGAAAGCTCATTTGCTTGAACATAGTTACAAATTGACATAAGAGCACCATTATTTATAACTGCATCAAGCATAACTTCTAAATATTGAGGATGAATCCAATCATCGCTGTCAACAAATGTCAGCCACTCTGATTTGCTGTTTGCAAACATCCAATCAAGGCCAGCATTTCGAGCATCGGAAAGGCCGCCGTTTTCTTTATGGATAACATATATGCGGTTGTCCTTTTCAGCGTATTCATCGCAGATTTTGCCGCAATTATCAGGCGAACCATCATTAACAAGTATCAATTCAAAATCCTGATAGGTTTGATTCAAAATGCTATCAACACATCTAGATAAATACTTTTCGACTTTATATACCGGTACAATTATTGCAATACTCATTTTTTACCTTTAGTTATCAAACAAACTAACAAAATTATTGTAATAGTTTTCTTTTGAAAACAATCGGGATCTTGCCTTTCCTGCTTCTCCCATTTTTTTCATTTTTTCTTTATCTTCTGCCAGTCTTAAAATTTCATTTTTCAAATTTACCGGCAGTTCATCATCTATTGGAATTTTTATTGCGCAATCATTATTAACATATTCTACCATGCCGCCTGAATCAGTAACAATTAAAGGTAATCCTGAAGCCATTCCCTCGATTGCAACAAGCCCAGCGCCTTCCTGGCAGGTAGTGGGAATCACCATTATATCCGATATATTATAGTATTTGGGGAGCACATCATTAGGAATATATCCCAAATAAGTTACAGATTTTATGCTTTTCATTTTAGAAACTATCGCGTTTGAAAAATCTGTTGATGCATTATTAGCAAATGCCACGCTTCCTATTACTAACAATTTAAAGTTTTTATTATCGTTTAACAAATCAAATGCTTTTAATAATTCAGAAATGCCCTTTTCCCTTACTAATCTTCCACAATATATAATTAATGTATCCTTTTCTCCAACTCCAATACTTTTTCTTAACTTTTGCTTTTCAGTATAGTTGGTTTCAAAACTAAATCTCTGAATGTCAATTCCACTATAAAGAACAAGGTTTTTTCCATATATTTGTTTATCCTTAACCCATTCATTCTTTACAAAAGAACTGATTGAAATGCTATTATTTATTATTTGTCTAAACTTAACATTTTCTTCTTGCACCCAATGTAAATAATAGTATATATTCTCTTTCCCTGGGAATTTATAAAAAATTTTATATTCATCAACAATTCCTGAACCGCAATTAATTAATATATCCACTTTTTCCTTTTTTGCGATTTGAAAGCATTGAAAATGAAACAAATCAAGATAAACTATATCGTCATTCCAGTTCTTTACAACTAAGCCAATTTTTTTTGCAATTCTTTTAATCTTTGTCGAAACCCTTAAAATAAAAAACTTAAAGCTTAACAGCTTTATCTTATCATTAACTAGATTATCGCCATCAAAATAATAGAATTTTGAATTCAAATACTTATGTTTTTCTGCTTCTTTATCATATTTTGAAACTACAACAAAATCTACTTGATGTTGCTTCTCATTTTCTTTAAGCAGATTAGTTATCAACATTTCAGTTGCACCGCCACGAACATCAGGAATTGGAAGTACTTGCGGTGCAATAATCATAATACACTTTTTCATTTTTATTAGTTCATCAAATTCAATATATAAAAGAAATGAGTTTTCTTTTAATTCTTTTCAAATAATCGGTTTTTTTATCAACTCATAATCCTTTAAAGGATTAATATTGCAATATTTATAAACAGCATACTCAAAACCATATCTATAGTAATCATCCCAAAACCTGTCTATTTGTGAAGGTCTTTCAGTTGGACGGATAAGATTTGGTTGCAATATTTGTTCTTTTGATACAGATAATAAATCAAAACTCGAACTCACAGAATTAAAAAGCCGTTTTCCCTTTTCGGAATTAATAATTATTAATGAACAGCCTTTATTATCATCAAATTCACTTGCAAATTTTTCAATTCCCCAACAATCTCCAATTGAAATATCTCCAACTCTTTCAAAAGAAGAATACTTGCATTCATAACAACAATCTCGTAATGTTAAATTAGAATAAAAAATATTCACATAATCACTAGAAACTATACGTGAAAATCCAGATTTAATACTTGTAATATGACCATGCCATCCAAACTGTTTATCCCTAAAATTAAAGCTTTTAATCTTTTTGTTATGTTTTTCCTCAAAAAGGCGTTTATATTGTTCATAAATTGAAGGACTTACAACTCCATGACATATTAAATCAACAGTAATTAGATTATTAGCGCTAATTCTTTTTGCTTTAATAAACTCAATTAAAGCATGAACATGACATGGAGTTCCGGAAAACAAAACTTCCCTTTCGTTGATTAAATCGTCAATAACATCGTTAAATACATTGCACAATTCAGCTTGCACATATTTGCTTCCTCTTAAAGCTTTTAATTTACGCATATTTGACACACGAGCATAAACAGCCTTTTGTTCTGAGTTTAATAAAACTCCATAAACTGTTCCCTGTTTTTTTAGTATGTTTTCAGCCAAAACAGAAAAAGCACCTCCGGATTGACTCTTTGCTCGTAATTTTTCGTCGTTCCTTTTTGCAGCATAAAACTCTTTTTTTATATAGTGCTTTTTATTAGCATTCATTAATGGACATGTTTTTTCACACAAACCACAATTGATGCAAGAATCATCAATTATCGGTTCAATAAAACCTTTAGCGTTTTTTTGCATTTTTATAGAACCATTTGGACAAATCTTTTCGCAAGCAGCACATCCACAGCATTTTTCATTTATTCCGTTTATCAACCATTTCACCACCAATTATTCAGTAAGACTTAACAAATAATCCTTTGAATCTTTAATTATATAATCAATATCAATTTCGTTGTAATCAATTGTTTCGTTTAAATCCATTTCAGTTGGATTTTTAATATGTCTATTTTCTAAATGAAATAAAGATAGAAGATTATCTTTTCTTGAATCTTCATTATAAACCGAATAAAACTGTTTATTAAAAATAATTGAAAAAGCTGTCCCATGAAATGAATTGGTTAAAATAAAATCTGCGCTGTAAATATAGTTTAAGAAATCTAACGGCCCTAAATCTGCAAGTTGATAATCATTCTTTAAAGATTTTGTTTTGTAACAATGTGATTCAATAACACTTAAATTTAAAGAACGAGAAATAACACCTACCAATTCAGCCAATATTGGATCCTCTCCCATAAAATATGCAAATAAAACACCTGATGTTTTTTTCAAATTAAAAACACTTATATATTTTTCTTTGTCTAGTAAAAAAGAAGGATCTATTGTTTGCAAAGCATTTTTATTAAACTTTAAATTAATATCTTCTGCAAGAGTTCTTTCACGTGTGGAAATAAAGTCAATGTTTTTTAGCGAATCTTCATAGTAAATATAGTTTTCATCAGTAACACAATAATTGCCATCACTAATGGCGTAGAACGCTTTTTTTGCACTAGTTTCAAATTTCAAAAAATACACATCATCAAATCCATTAGTGATATTCTTGTTCCATAACTGATCGCTACCAGATATAAATAAATCATAATCTAACTTTTCAATATCTTTTTTTGTGTAAAATATATGTTTATTGCTCAACAAATAATCATTAATAAATTCTTCAAACTTTTTACATTTTATTTGCCACGAAACATTTGCATTTTTCAAATTTAAATACGGCTTTATATAATGAATAGGTTTTTTTTTACTAAATCCATACTGATAAAAATATTCCAATCTTAGTTTTGGTTCATAATTTCTCTCAACATTTTTGTTCCTATAATTTATTATTTCAACAATATTCCCTTGTTCTTCTAAAAAAGTTTTTAATGCAAACGCTTGTAAAACAGCACCAAAATTATGGGCATAATGAAAAGTTAAAATTCCTATTTTCATAAATTTGATTCACCCCAATATATCAATCTCATCAAACATAATATTACCCCAAAACTCTTTATGCCAAACTATTTTTGAGGTTAAATCATTGTTTATATCAATTGGAATTTTGGCAGCAGGGTTATCATAAGAAACAAAATTATTATATTTATCAATTGAAACTATTTCTACGCCTAAACAATAAACATCTGAAGATAAAGAGTCTGTCCTCATTTCAAAATCAATAGTCTTATTTTCGTCTTTTTTGATTTTGAAAGGCTTTGACAATGCCATACCTATTTTTTCATAGTATCTTGTTTTAACTTGAATAACAACATTGGCAGAATTCAAGTCTATTTTTGAACTCAATATTACTCTAAATTTAATTGTTTCATTGTTAGCAAAAACCGGTTCTTTTTTATCAAGAATAGCTAATTCATTTATAAAAACATCTTTTCCAAATCCAAAGTTTCTCTTGACATCACGAAAATCGTAAAAAGTATTAAAGCCATTGTTGTTGGTGCCAATATATAAACTTATCGCATCTTCTACATTTCCGTCGAAGATAAGTTTTCCTTGGTCGAGGACAACGCAGCGGTCGCAGAGCTGGCGGATGGTGTTCATATTATGGGAAACATAAAGGACTGTTCTGCCGTCCTGCTTTGCCGCCTCACGCATTTTGGTGAGGCATTTTTTTTGGAATGCCATATCGCCGACTGCAAGAACCTCGTCCATAATCATAATCTCACTGTCAAGATGAGCGGCAACGGAGAACGCCAGCTTAACATACATACCTGATGAATAACGCTTAACCGGGGTATCAATAAAATCTCCTATTTCGGAAAACTCGATTATCTCGTCCATTTTGGCGTCGATTTCAGCCCTTGTCATACCAAGGATTGCGCCGTTGAGATAAACATTTTCCCTGCCTGTCATTTCGCCGTGAAAGCCCGTTCCGACCTCCAGCATAGACGCAATTCTGCCGTTAATATCAATTGTGCCTGCAGTGGGAGCGGTTACGCGGGACAGGAGCTTGAGCAACGTGCTTTTACCCGCGCCGTTATGCCCGATAATGCCGATTGCTTCGCCCTGCTTAATTGTTAAATCAATGCCGTTAAGCGCCATAAAGGTTTGGCCGATCAGGCGCTGGTCCTGGTCAATCCGCATATTGGGGTCTTCCTTACCCCTGACTCTTGCCCACCAGCTTTGAAGATCCGCAGTGAGCGTGCCGCCGCCGATCTGGCCTAATCTGTATTGCTTTTTAACGCCTTCAATTTTAATAGCGTAATCATTATCAACATTTGCCATTAGTAAATCCTCAATCAGACTGTGTCAACAAAGGTTTTTTCAACCTTATTGAAAATTGATATTCCGATAAATAAAACAACGATGGTTACTGCCCAGGAGATGCCGTAAAACAGATAATTCGGCTGGCCGACGCCGAGGAGCGAATACCTGAACATCTCAATCGGCATACAAACAGGATTAAGCATATAAACCGTTTTCAGCACGCCGTCTCCCACTTGAGAAAGCGGATAAACAACGGGGGTAATATACATCCAGAGCTGAACGCCGAAGGTTACGAGCAAGGCAAGATCCCTGTACTTTGTTGTAAGGCTTGAGATGATGATGCCGAAACCAAGGCCGAGAATTCCGAGCTGGACAAGTATTACGGGAATCATCAGCCAGAAGAGATAATTCGGATGAACTGCGCCTTTGATTATGTATATCACAAGCAGCACAACGACCAAAATCATCTGGATAAAAAACTGGAAAAACGATGAAAGCACCGTTGAAATAGGCATTGTGAGTCGTGGGAAGTACACCTTACCGAATACGCCTGCATTAGAAATGAATGTGTTTGAATTGGTTGTGAGTGTACTTGAAAAAATATTCCACACGGCAGTTCCTGAGAGATAGAATAAAATCTGCGGCACACCGTCCGTTCCCAAGCCGGCAATTCTGCCGAACACTATCATATACATAAGGCTGGAAATCAGCGGCGTTAAGAACAGCCACAGAGGGCCGAGAACAGTTTGCTTATACTTAACAACAAACTCTCTTTTGGTGAAAAGCCAGATTAAATCCTTATACTGCCAGACCTCTTTGAGATTGAACTGGAAGCGCTTTCTCTCTCCCGTTATATGAGTGTGATATTTTTGATATCCGTTATTGTCCATAATTACCTCTGTGTTATACTTATAAGTTTTGCCTTGAGCTTTTTAAGATAATGAACAATCAGAAACTGAAAAGCATTTCCGTTTTTAAACAGCATTTTAAAATCCGTGTCTAATTGTTCTAATGTGCACTTATTATACAAATCTTCCGAAACTATTTCGTTTGAAAAGCTTTTCAGTTTCTTATAGGTTGAAGGAGTGATACCGTCTGATTTGAGCATATTTCTGATTGCAAGCTGCCAATAATCAGACGCTAAATTAAAGAATTTTTTATCCGGCTCAATTTCGTTTTTTTCAAGGAATGCGGAAACATTTTCAAAATACGACCTTGCACCGAAGGCAACTGCGTCATATTTTCTTTTGCTGCTGTAAACGCCTATATCATAAACCGCAAAATTATATACGACAAAATCGGTTTTTACTACAGTTTTGCAATTATCAAGAAAGCAGATATTAAATACTAAATCCTCAAGAACTTTTATCTTTTCATCAAATTTCAGAGCATTTTTATTTAGCACCTTAACCGAATAAAGACGCCCACAGGTTGAGCTGAAAGCACGATTGAAAATTCCTGCAAAATATTGTGAATACTCTTTGCAATCAGCGATTAATTCAAATTCGTCATCATCATAATCGTTTTCAATAAAGTTGCTCTGCGCATCATGCATTACATATCTTGTCCGTGGAAGCACAAAATCAGCGTTATACTCTTTTGCAGATGCATAAAGCTTTTCAAGCGAGTCGGGTTCAATCCAGTCATCACTGTCAACGAAGGTTATGTATTCTCCATTTGCGTTTTCTATACCAAGATTGCGGGCAGAGGAAACGCCGCCGTTTTCTTTTGGAATGTAAACGACCCTGCTGTCCTTCTCGACATATTCCTCGCAGATTGCGCCGCTGCCGTCAGTGCTGCCGTCATTAACAAGAAACAGCTCCAGTTTGGCATATGTCTGATTAAGAATACTGTCGATGCACCTGTTCAGATACTTTTCAGCATTATACACCGGCACAACGACCGTGATTAATCCTTCTTGCATATTAACTCCGTTTTATCTTTGCAGATATGCTGCATAAAATCTGATAAGCTTGTCCTTTGTTATATCTTTTAAGCATTTAGCATAGTGGATAAAAAGCTTTGGATTTTTAAAAGCCTTTTTGAAATCGTTGCCGAGCCAGTTATCCTCCCGCTCTCTACCGAAATACTTTTTAATATCCTCTTCGTCAAAAAATCCCCGCTGTGAGTAATCCAACTTAATACCGTGCTGCTCAAGAAAACCGGGAACCTCCTTAAGCCACTTTCCCTTATTAATTGCGCTCCAGGGTTTTCCCTCAATAACAAACTGGTAATCAAAAATCGGAGGGAATTCTTCTCGGTGTGTAAAAAGCTTATACTTATCTTTTTCTCTTCTCCAACGATAGGTTCCGTAAAACTCGAATTCCCATGGGTTTTCATCATCTCTCAAGAGATTTAAAAGAAAGCTTTTGCGCCAGAATGTGCAATCTGCACCTATTGCCCAGTCGTAACCTTTTTGCTGAATCAAAGAAAACTCATTTGCAAACAACTCTTCATTTTCCTTTGGGCAATGATAAAAATCAATATAAACGGCACTACTATCTTCATCGAACCAGTTAATGCAGTTTTCAACCATTTTACTGCGCACAGGAGAATGCAGAAAAAAATCCTCNNGATAATATACTCTGCATCAATTTGCTCAAGCGCGCCGCGAAGTCTTTTGCTCCAGCTAATATCCCTGCCCTTTTTGTCCTTAAGATTTGACGGGTGAAGGCATTTGATATCAAGCCCCTCGTGTGAATAATCCATTGTTTCCGTATTGAGATACAGCGGATATTTACAATCCTTCCACATAATCTTGAAAAGCTCAAAGAAAGGATACCAGGCATCGCTGTATGCATCGCATGAGGTTACAAGCACAGCGCATTTGTTATTTTCCATATCTTTCTCCAAGCAGCTTTTTGTGAAGCTCCAAATCCTCATCACTGAAACGCGGAATAATCTTTTTGCTGTTAATGTAAATACTGTAAGGCGGAACATCCTTGGTTACAACTGCGCCTGCCGCTATAACGGAACCCGTTCCTATATGCACGCCTTTCAGAATAATTGCGTGAGTGCCTACCCAGACATCATCGTCGATAATAACATCCTCATCATTTTCGGGAAGTTTTTCTGTACTCTCATCTATATCTAACATATGCTTTCCGATAACGTCTGTTCTATGATTCCCGGTAATTATTGCAGTATATGCACCAATAAACACTTTTTTTCCGATGATAATCCTCGCTCTGGTAGTTAAAAACTGCATATGTTCAAAAAGAAGAGTATCGTCACCGATAAAAATATTTTCTGCACCTTTANNGTTTGCAAAACGACATTTTTCCCGACCGAGCCAAAAGATTTTAGCTGTTCTGCAATGATTCTTCCGTTATACCACTTTACAAATTTTTTAATAGTTTTGAACAACAGATCTTTAATATTTTTCATTTTCTTCCTTTACAAGAGAATCAATCATATTTATGAAGGCTGAACAGTCTTCATATTCGCTTTTATCCGAATTATCTATATTGTTTTTGGCTTTTTTTATAAGCTGAGGATTTTTAATAAGCTCCTTAAGCTTTTCGTATATTGCATCTTCATTATTGTCAACAATCCAACCGTTAATGCCGTCATTCACCTGTTCGTAAGCAGATGAATAGTCAGTAACTAAAGCAGGCGTGCCGAGAAGCATTGCTTCATCAACGGAAACCGGACGACCCTCATAATAAGACTGCTGGACATAAAGATCTGCTTGTGCCATATACGGATAAGGATTATTCATTGCACCCAAACAAATAATACAATCATTTACATCCGTCTGCTTAATTGCATTTGAAAACGCCGCAGCATCGGGACCGTCTCCGATTATATGCCATTTAAATAATAAACCGTCATTCTTCAAACGACTGACAATTCTGACTAATCTGAACAAAGCCTTTGAAGAATCATCAAGTCTTGTTACTGTTACAAGATTTAGAATACCCTTTGCATATTCTGCTTGATAATCAAGTCGGTTTTCATAAGAGTGAAGATTAAGCCTGTTGGGAATACAAACTGTTTTTCTAACAAACTCTGGGAAAATGCAAGCCAATGTTTCTTTACAAGACTGCGATACAACAACTATTCTGGCAAGTTTTCTAAAGTCTTTTTCATCAACTGTTTTTAAAAACCCTGCTTCTTTGTAATTTGGATGTACATATCCAACTTTTTGCTTTGCGGGTATTTTTTCTGCTAAAACATAATTGCAAAAGCCCTCTTCCCAGGAAACAACGCAGTCAAACTCGCTCATAAAACTGAAATCATTTGATAATTGTTTTGCTTTATATTTGTTTGAATACTGCGAAAGCTTAACTATATGTTCCTTAGGCGGTTCTTTTTTTAAAAGTTTTTTGTAGAAAAGCTCCCAAAAGCAATACTGATAAAACCTGAATTTATAAAGAATTTTATATATGAATTTTTCGTTATATTCCTGATTCTCAATTCTAATCACTTGGATGTTTTCAGGAATCTCTTTATCATATTCGCTTTCTTCATTATCAAGCATAACCAGTGTTATTTTGATATTTGGATAATCTTCCAAACATTTCAAAAGATTAAGAAGGCTTGATGTAAAACCGCCCAAATACAAATGTGAAATTAGAATTGCAATAGAATACTCGTTCATACGATTGAAACCTACCACCTATTTTCTTATCTTTCCCATTATTATAATAACAACGGTTAACAAAAAAGGACTTTTGATATTCATTATGGTTTTTTTTACTTTTGAAAAACTATTTATTATATTTTTTTTATATTTAAAATAACAATCAGAATTTAATCCGCTTTTTACAAAAGATATTTTTTCATTTAAACTTAAGGTGCAGTTTTTTGCATTTATGCTAAAAAAACCTGCCCAAATATTTTGAGCATTAATTGAATAGATAACATCCCCATATTTATCAATCATATCTTTTGATTTATATAATTTTTCTAAACTTTGAAAGGATTTGCTAATTTGCTCAAAATAATTTGGCTTAAACCTTTGAGAAAGAGAATTGTGACTAGCAATTATATAATTATAAATAATTTCAGAAGTTAAAGAAATCACATTACAATGCAATAAGTATCTACACATAAAATCCAGATCTTCTCCTGAAGCCATATATTCATCAAAACATATTCTATTACTTTTTATTATTACAGAGCGTAATAATTTTCCACATACTTGATTAAGCGTATACTTTTTAGTCATCTCTACAATGCATGCTTCAAATCCATTAATTGAATTATCCGGTATAATAAAGTGAACATTACTGTTAAACACTGTCTTATGGATACCACCGTCAACAACATCTGAATTACTGTTAACCAAAACAGAATATAGCACTTCAACGGAGTTTTCACATAAATAGTCATCTGCATCAAGAAACATTATGTACTTACCAGATGATACTTCTATCCCCTTATTTCTTGCTGCTGAAACTCCTGAATTATCTTGATATATATACTTGATATTATTGTTTTTGTTAATAAAGCTCTTACAAATAGATCCCGAATTATCAGTTGAACCGTCATCAATCAGTATAATCTCTGTGTTACTATATGTTTGATTAACTGCAGACTCTATACATCTTTTAAGATAACCTTCAGAATTAAAAAGAGGTATTATTATTGAAACCAAATCTTTTTCCAAAGCATTACCCTCCCAAAAACTTAATTGTTTTAACAAAATAATTCACATAAAAATAGAACTTTGGCGAGATTGAAAAAAGCTTATATTTTCGCTTGTTTTGATTGTTAAAAGACAAACCCAATAAGGTTTTTATTATTTCTGCTTTTTTATCAAAAAGCTTACCTTTATAAAATGCTGATAATGCAAGTGTTACAATATTGTTTTCAAAATACCTTTTAAGCTCCTGATTTGATATGCTACTTGAATATTCTTTAAGCCTTTCGCAATTATTGAGTAAATCCAGCGCTGCTTTTCTGTCATTACTTCTGCTAATTGAGCTTTTTCTTATACAATAAGCATAAATCACCTCATCAAGGCTGCAAACTCTTTTTGCGGCTAAAAACACTCTTGGTGTCCATTCCTCATCCTCATGGACAAAGCCTTCTCTGAAGAACAAATTATTATCAATCAAGAGAGCTTTTGAGTAAAGATTTTTCCATACGCCCATCTGCATGGTATTAGACTTGAAGGCATTAAGAAGATAATCTTCCCCTGAAATAACACCTTCACATTCAGGCACAATATCATTTTCCTCAACTTTTCCGTCCTCATACTTATAAGCATAATTGAAAGTGAGAATATCGGTGTTGCTTTCTTCCGCCTTATCAACAAGCTGCTTTATGGAATTGCTTTTTATATAATCATCTGAATCGATGAACTGAACATATTTTCCTTGAGCGGCTCTCATTCCTGCATTCCTTGCGCTTGAAAGTCCGCCGTTTTCTTTATGGATAACTGAGATATTGGAATGCTCATTTTTATAATTGTCACAAATCTGGCCGCTGCCGTCCGTACTGCCGTCATCAACGAGGATGATTTCATAATCAGTGAAATCACCCTGATCGAGAATGCTGTCAATGCATCTTTCGAGATAATTTTCAACATTATAAACAGGAACTATTACACTTAAAAGCATAACTAATCTCCACCATCACTCATACATATTCCGTAAAGATAATAATAAAGAATTGCGACTCCGTTTGTGGCAAAGAATGCCATTTCGCCCATAGATATAACAATTGGGATTACAAACAGCGTTAACTCAGCGCGTTTTGTTCTGGATAACATATAAATCATATACACCAAAAATAAAACTGCTCCAACCAGGCCGGTATCACCGATAACGCCGAATGCCAGATTGCCTTCTTCATTATAAACGTCAAAAGAGAAATCGTAATTTCTTACGCCTTTTTTATAAGGCGCGCCGAAGCCCGTGCCGAAAACGGGATTAGCCTTGAATTTTTCCTGAAAATCATCAATCTGCGTATCACGCGAACCGGTTATTCGCTCATCCTCATGTTTAAACACAAAATGATTAAACTCGCGGTCAAAATCCTCCTGAAATCTTGGGCTGGTGTTATACACAACCGCAATAATCAGCAGAAATATTACGCCGAGGCCGAAAACCTTCATCTTCTCCTTGCCTGTTAAAGTGAAGAAATAAATAAAAAGAATAAATAAGGCAGAAAACATTCCGGTTCTTGAAGCCGAAAGATAAATCATATAAATCGTTGCAAACACGAGAAAAACATCTATATATCTGCTTCGCGGTCTTTCGCCGCTATTTTTTCTTCTTTCAGAGAATCCATAAACAACAACGGCAACATAAATAGCGCCGAATACGCCGAACATATTCGGATGCTCAATTGCGCCCTGAAAATCGCTGTTAACAATTCTGAATTTATCAAACGGAACAAGTGCAAGGCTTAACAGGATTATCGGCGTAAGCAGATTCTTCATAAAGCCCGCCCAATCGGCTTCCTTTCTATCCACAGTTGACATACCGAGAATAATTGCGCAAAACGGGATATAATACGAAACAACCTTAAACATTGAGATTATCGGATAGCTGCTAACCAGCAAGGATGAAATAACAACATATAAGGCAAAAATTGTTATCAGAAAAATGAACGAATTAAGTTTAGCAGGCTTTTTATACTCGCGCTTTTTAAGTAAAATTGCAAGGCTGAGAATAAATATTACTGCCCATTTTTCCATTCCTAATATGCCGTTAACATCACCGCCCAATGCCGGACTGATAAGACCTCTTGTGCCGATGATCAAAAGCCCCTTAACGCAACCGGCAGGACCTTGTTTTATATAATAAAGCAAAGCGGCGAAAAAAACTGCACACAGACTCCAGTGAATCATACTAAGCCCAAAGCCGACAAGGACTATCCAATATTCATTTTTGGAATAAACCTTTTTCATAAATTCACCGAAAAACTATTTGCTTGCTTCCATAAGTTCAAGATGCTTTTGAGCCATTTTTTCAATCGTGTATTCCTTTGCAGAGGCAATGCAGTTTGAACTAAAGCTGCTCCTGCGTTCATAACAGTGGTTAAGCGCCTCGGCAAGCTCCGAAACATTATCTGCTTCAACAACAAAGCCGTTAAGCCCGTCTTTAATTATTTCAACGCCCGCAAGGCATTTATTGGTTGTAACAACAGGAAGCCCGTAAGCAAGTGCCTCGTTAACAACAAGCCCCCAAATATCCTCCCTCGTCGGCAGGACAAATAAATCTGCGCTTTTGTAATAATCGGAAAGCTCCGCCCTTTCCTTAAACCCGATAAAGTGAGCGTTATCCAGTTTAAGCTCATTCACAATTTCAAGGTATTCGGCGCCCGGCTTACCGCCGACGAAATACACACCGATATCCTTGGGAATATCCGCCATTGCCTTTAAAAGCACATCAAAACCCTTTCGCGGGATGAACTGGCCTGCTGCAAGAACAACCTTTTTTTCATTAATTCCGAGCTTAATCCTGAGCCTTTGCTTTTCCTCTGCCGAAATGGGAGAGGGAATAATATCGCTTTCCCTTACCGAGGAAAACGGATAGCGGATGAGCTTGTCCTCATCAGCGCCGTACTGAAGATAATATTTATCATGCTCTACGCTTGTGCTGAAATAGCCCTTTGCGCCTTTGATGAAATGAGTTTTAATTTTGCTTTTGAGCCCCTGCTCTGCGCGTGCAAAGCCCCCGTCGCTTTCAAGATAGTATTCAATTTTCTTTCTGCGCATATACTCAATTGCAAGCATACCCGTTGGCGAGAGAAAATCAGTGACGAACACGCAATCATAATCTTTGCTGATATATTTCGTGACCGATGGGCAGAACGCCATATCAACGCCGGCGGATTTTCCCTTAAGAAAAACACCGTTGAAATTTTCAAAGCTGAAATTCTTCCAGGAGGAATCCCTTTCATCAGAGCTGTTTTTTTCAAACAAAACAGTTAAATCGCAGCTTTTGCCAAGCTCATTAAAAAAATCAACTCTGTAAGGAGACGGAATATTTGTTAAAAAAAGAACTTTCTTTTTCATTGCAATTTCTCAATCGCTTTCAATATTTCCCGCAGAAGGCTTGTTTCCTCCTGCAAGGATGTGCCGCTGTTTTCAGCTGCGGCATTTTTATTATTCAGGCAGGAGAGCATTTTATCTGCAAGCTCCTGCGGATTATCAAAGGTGAAAAACTCTGCCTTGCCATAGCCCTCGAGCGCCTCGTGCGCAAAAGGCATATCGGAAGTAAGGATCTTTGCACCCGCCCTTCTTGCCTCAAGAAGCGGAAGCCCGCAGGTTTCAAGATAAGACGGAAAGAGCAAAACGGATTTGCTGTAATAATCCCACATTTTTTCATACGGCACAGCGCCTATAAATTCAATCGGCAGTCCCATTGCTTTTTCAGCCAGCGCAGCAGAATAAGCATTTGAATTTTTATCAAAGGTTAAGAGCACCTTAAAATCACTTTCTCCGCCTTCACACAAGCTTTTAACGGCATCAATAATTGCGGAGTGGTTTTTATATATTTCAGCCCTTGCGGGATAAAAGAAAACTCTGCCGCCATCATATGGCCTGATAAGTGCATCATCAGCATCAAGAGTTACGGGAACGACGGTGATTTTATCCTTTGGAAAATCAATCCATTTTTCCGTTGCCGCTTTCATCCACTTGGTCTGCACAAAAATATGCTCTGATTTCGGAAGCAGGCGTTTATACATACCGCAAATAAATTTTTGCCTGAAGGCTATTGAGCGTTCCTCGCGCTTAAAAAGCGAAAACCTTACAGGGCAATATTGGAGGGACTGATGAAGATAAACAAACTGCGGCGCTTTAACGCCCGTAATCGGCATATTCTGAAGCGAAACCACTGCATCGGGATTATACTGCCTGATGAGCTTTGGCGCCGTTACAAAATCAAAAAGCGTTCTTTTGAGATAGCTTTGCTTAAGCTCGCTGAAATTAACAACCTTAATGTTTTCTGCCGAGGAAATCTCATTGGTTGAAACAAAGAATATCCATTCATAATTCTTCGGCGAATATTTGAGCACATCGTTATAAAAGTTTTTCAGAACAAAAAGCCCGCCGCCGTCCTCCGCGGCAACATAATTTACCAGAATTCTCATATTACACCGAAAGATTATTTAACACCTTTTCAAGCTTATCAATAAAGCCTTTCTTGGCAAAATTCATTTCATAATACGCCCTTGCATTTCTGCCGAGGCTTTTGCAATCAGCGCCGCCCGCAAGCCTTCTTACGTTATCAGCAAGCGCCGCCGCATCCTCCGCAGGACTGCAAACGCCGCATCCTGCATCTGAAACAACAAGCGGAGTTTCACCGTCTGCCGCGCAAACAACAGGCTTGCCGGCTGCCATATAGGTTTGCACCTTGCCGGGAAGCGTCATACTGAGCGCCTCATCCCTTTGCATCGTTACGAGCATTGCGTCAGCCTTTGAATAAAACTCCGGCATTTCCTCAAGCGAATGCCTTCCGTAAAAAATAATCTGCTTTAAATCAGCGGCTGAAGCCTTCATAGCTTCAAGCTCTGTGCCGTCGCCAACTATATGCCAACGCAAATTTTTTATATCGGAGGTTAGCCTTGCCGCCTCAACAATCGTGCCCACGCTTTGCGCAGCGCCAATATTGCCTGCAAGCATTATGTCAAAGCAACCGTTTTCAGCCTTTTTGCACTGAGCGGGAGAAAAGATATCCTCCGCATACTGCGGGAGATACTGAGCATTCTTAATACCGAATTCCTTTTCAAAATAATCGGAAAAGGATTTGCTTGTAATAAGCAGGCTATCGGCAGCTGAATAAATCCTCTTTGAAACGCTTTTGAAATATTTATACACAAATCCGCCCCTGCTGACTCCGCCTGCAGCAAGGCTTTCAGGCCATAGGTCAAGGCAATAAAGAGCGATTTTTGTTTTATNNATTTTCTTATAAGAAATTGCCGCATTTGCCATCATAACGGGAGAAAGCTGATTAACAAAAACGACATCAAATTTTTCTTTAAGCCTCTTAACATAGCGTGCTGAAGAAAATGCATAACTGTAATAATTCAGAAATCTGTTGATAATTCCCTGCTTTCTGGGAGCAGTGAAGCATCTGTGCACCTTAACGCCGTTTATGATTTCATCGCGGCGCTCACCGTTGCGGTAGCCCTCATATACTTCGCCCATCGGGTAATTCGGAACGCCGGTAACAACGGTTACGCTATGCCCCCTTTTAACCAGCTCCTCACAAATATCGTTGTGGCGAAACGTCTCAGGATAATAATATTGGCAGATAACAAGAATGTTCATTAATAGCAATCACCGCAATTATTTGGTTACGGTTTCCTTTTCCTCTTTCTCTTTATGAAGCTCTCCCGTGCCGCCCTCAACAACGCCGTCTGCACGAAGAGCGCCTATTGCAGTTCCGAAGAAGCAACGGCAGTCAAACAAAAAGCTTTGCCTTTCAACATATTCGCCGTCAAGGCGGGCTTTATCCTCAATCTCAAGCTCATCGCGCCCGCATATCTGCGCCCAGCCCGAAAGCCCCGGCCTGACATCGTTCGCTCCGTATTTATCCCTTTCCTCAATAAGATCAAACTGATTCCAGAGAGCGGGACGCGGGCCGATAACGCTCATATCGCCTTTTAAAATATTCCAGAGCTGGGGAATTTCATCAAGCGAGCTTTTCCGCAGAAATCTGCCGACGCGGGTTATGTACTGCTCCGGATTTTCAAGCAGATGGGTTGGCATATCATGCGGGGTTGACATCTTCATGCTTCTGAATTTATATAGAGTGAAATGCTTTTTATTAATTCCAATCCTGTCCTGTGTGAAAAGCACGGGGCCGGGATCATCAATTCTAATTGCAATAATTATTATAAGATATAGCCACGAGGCAAGGATTAAGCCAAGCAGAGAAAGCACGACATCAATAAACCGTTTGAAAAATCTTTTATACATACTCTCCCACCTTCGCATTATATCCATATTATTATATATTATATAAATAGTAAAGTCAATTATATAATTAATAACTTACAAATATTTACAAATTTTTAAAATTACATAAAAATGCAAAAAGGCAGAGGCTTAAAGCCTCTGCCTGATGTTTGGGTTTTGTATTGCTTTATGCGCGGGCAACCATCTCGCCGTATTTTTCCTTGCTTTCCTTAATGAACTGCGCAACCTGCTCTGCAGAAGGCATTGCATCGGAGCAGCTGTGAGCGGAAATAAGGATTGAAGCCGAAGCAGAGCCGAATTCAAGACAATCAATGATTTCCTTACCCTGTAGGAGGCTGTAAAGGAAGGATGATCCATAGCCGTCACCACCGCCGAAACCTTTGAGCTTAACTGCCGGGAAGGGCTTGATGTTATAAAACTTGCCATCGTTAGTGTAAGCGGTTGAGCCCTCTTTTCCGTGCTTAATAACACAGATTGAAGCGCCGAAGGACTGCCAGTATTTTGCGGATTCCGGATCGTTTTCCTTAACGCCCACGATGCCCTCGGTTAAATCAAATTCCTCGCGCGAGCCCATAATAACATCTGCATTTTGGGCAACAAGGCTGTAATAAACAGCGATTTCATCCATTGATTTCCAGGTGTATTCACGGTAATCAATATCAAAGATAATTCTTACATTATTCTGCTTTGCAAGCATCATTGCCTTGAGGCAAGCCTCACGGCTTGGGCTTTGCGCAAGCGCGGTGCCGCTGATAACGATTGCCTTTGCAGAAGCGATATAAGCCTCATCAACATCCTCCGGAGCGAGGCAGAAATCCGCAACATTATCGCGATACATGAGAATTGAGGACTTTTCCTTTGAAAGAATTTCAGTGAAGGTTAAGCCGAGACATTCGCCGTTTTTTGCGCGAGTGATGTGGCTGGTGTCAATCCCCTCTTTTTCAAAATAATTAACAACAAAATCGCCGAACTGGTCTGCCGAAACACAGCCGATGAAGCCAACCTTGCAGCCGAGGCGGGCAAGGCCAACCGCAATATTTGCAGGCGAACCGCCGACATATTTATTGAAATTTGATGACTCTGAAAGAGGCATATACATATCGGTTGGATTAAAATCAATTGCAACCCTGCCAATCGGGATAAAATCAAGAGGCTTGCTCATATCAAATTCTATATAATTCATAACGCTTCTCCTTTAAAATTAAGCCTTATTATCCGTGCCAAAAATGAGGATGTGGCGCTTTGCATTCTGATAAGCGCCCTCAACCTCCGCCGCCTGCAGATCATAATAGCCGTTTATGCCGTTTTTATTATAACAATCTCTGACGGTTTTTTCAACCATATCAAAGGTTGCCGTTGCAATATTTATTTTCTTTATGCCTGTTTTTGAGCATCTAACGAAATCATCCGGGCTGATTCCCGTGCCGCCGTGAAGCACAAGCGGAGTTTTAACAAGGCGCGCGCATTCCTGAAGAATATCAAAACGCAGCTTCGGGGTTGATTTATAATTGCCGTGAGCGTTGCCTATTGCAATTGCAAGCGCATCAACGCCCGTTTCAGCCTCGAATCTTACGGCATCCTCAGGCTTTGTGCAATTGATTACAATATCTTCCGAACCGTCTTCAGAGCCGCCTACGCAGCCGATTTCAGCCTCAACCGCGGCGCCCGTTTTTGCCGCCATTTCCATTATTGCTTTTGTTTCGGTAATATTTTCATCAAGCGGAAGATGGCTGCCGTCAAACATAACGGAAGTGAAGCCAAGCTCCAGCGCCTGGCCGATTTTTTCCCTTGTTTTGCCGTGGTCAAAATGAACGGCAACCGGCACCCTTGCGCCCTTTGCGGCGGCAACCATAAGCGGGCCGATAACCTCAAGCGGGGACTGCTTTAGCCTTACCTCTGCAATCTGCAGAATAATCGGGGCATTAAGCTCCTCTGCCGCTTTGATTACGCCGAGCACCATTTCCATATTTGCAACGGAAAAGGAGCCGACCGCATAATTGCCCTTTTGCGCATCAAGGAGCAATTCACGCATATTAACAAGCATATTTTTTACCTCTGAAATAGAATTTGCGAGTTGATCTGTAAGCCGAGTTCTGTTCAGGCATGTCGCTGCCTTTGGCAATTATCTATCTCGACATATTGTTGCCAATATGCTCCAGCCACATTTCGGGATTATGTGTCGAGCAAACAACCTCCCCTTCTGTGTTGCAGCGGATAGGGTTTACATGGCAGGGGATGTTACCACCCCCTCGGTGAGCTCTTACCTCGCCTTTCCATCCTTACCGCCCCTAAGGACGGCGGTTTATTTCTGTTGCACTTTCCCTAAGGTCGCCCTCGGCTGATGTTATCAGCTATCCCGCTCTGTGATGCTCGGACTTNNAATCAACTCGCCTATATATTTTAAGATATAAAATAAAAAGTGTCAATATTTTTATTAAATGGTTGCAAAGAAATTTCAAATATTGTAATATCAAAATAGATTTTGATCTTTCTTAAAGAGGTGTTAAAATGCCGAATAATGAATTTGACAACGAAATAAGCCGCGATGTTCCTCCGGAGGAGGACTATTATTCAAAGGATTATCAACCCCGCGGCTTCAGAAGCGACGGAGACAGCACAAGGTTTTCCGGCGAGCAAGGCTTCAACCCTGCCAATATGGATTATGAGGACGTTTATTCCGGCTCTCGAAGCGATACGGACGGAATTGATTTAAGCGGCTTTGACAACGGCGAAAGGCGTGAGCGCCCAAGGGAAGAACACCCGAAAAAGAAGAAAAAAAGCGGCGCAAAAAAGGCAAGAATTGTGTTAGCATTGCTACTTGTGCTTATCTTACTTGTGCCCATACTTGCAGAAAGCGTGCTTTCAAAAATTAATTATGATGAAAAAACGGGCAATGAATACATAAGCGCATCTGAATTAACAAGCGATGATTCAGTGTTTAATCTGCTGCTACTCGGCGTTGACGCAAGAAGCGATGAAAAGGCAGAGGAAAGCCGCGCCGATTCAATGATGCTGATTTCAATTGACAGCAAAAACCATAAAATTAAGATGGTTTCTTTTCTGCGTGACACCTGGGTTTACATCCCCTGCGCTGATAAAAATCAGAGGCTTAACGCCGCGTCCTCTTACGGAGGATACAGCGCAGTTTCAGACACGATTGAATACAATTTCGGCATTAAAATTGACGGATATGCCGTTGCTGATTTTGAGATGTTCAAAACGATGGTGGACAGCATCGGCGGCGTTACCGTTGACGTTACCGAGGAGGAAGCCGAGGAGGTTACAAACCACCCGGGAAGATACGGCGACGTTGTGCTTGACGCGGGCGAATACAAGCTTACCGGCGAGCAGGCGCTTGCATACTGCAGAATCAGAAAAATTGACACTGACTGGAAGCGCACAGAGCGCCAGAGAACGGTTATTCAGGAAATATTGAGCGAAACCCTGAAATCAGGCCCGATTGGCGCATACAAAATGGCAAACGCCGTTGCCCCGTTCATTGAAACAAATCTTTCAAAAAGCGAGCTTCGCGGGCTTGTTATTAAAATCGTGCCCTGCATATCAGGCGGTTTTGAGCAGACAAGCTGCCCATTTGACGGCACCTGGGAATACGCAAACAAAAACGGAGCAAGCGTTATCGCGATTGACGTTGAAGATAATAAAGAAGAGCTGATTAATTATCTTTATTAATATTCTGAAGCCCCTTGAAATTCAAGGGGCTTTACATTTTTTGCATTATGTTAAACTAATGGATTCTTTTGCAAATAAATATGCGTTTTTCCTTGCATTCCTAACTAAAAGCAGTATAATAAATTCTAATAAATATGCGGCAGGATTTTAATTATGAAAAAAAGCATTGATATGCTGGAGGGCAACGCTATAAAAACGATTATCCGCTTTGCCTTTCCGATTATGTTTTCCTCACTTTTACAATATAATTATGCGCTTGTGGACAACATCGTCGTGGGCAGATACGTCAGCACTGACGCCTTGGCTGCGGTAGGCAGCGTGGGCGCAATTAATTCTTTCATCATCGGCGCGGCTCTCGGGCTGACGAGCGGCTTCACTATTCCCGTTGCGCACGGCTTCGGCACAGGCGACAAAAGAAAGGTTTCGCGCTATTCGGGCAACAGCGTTTCGCTTGCATTCACAATCGGCGTTTTTATCGTTATCATCGCGCATCTGCTTTCAAATCCGCTTTTAAGGCTTATAGGAACGCCGGAGGAAATTATCGGCTTATCATCGGCTTATCTTAACATCATATATTTCGGCGTGCCCTTTTCAATGCTTTCAAATAATTTCACGGCAATTTCACGCGCCGTTGGTGAAAGCAAAAAGCCGCTTTATTATTTCACAATCAGCGTTTTCATCAATTTTCTGCTTGATATGCTGTTTGTTAAAACGCTTAAATGGGGCGTTGAGGGCGCCGCAGCAGCAACACTGATTTCGCAGATTGCCGCCGCAGTGCTGACTGGCATTTACATAATCAGATTTAACAAGGACGTTGAATTAAAGGCGGCTGATTTTCACCTTAACCGAAAAATCAGCCTTGAGCAAATCCGCCTTGGTATCCCCGTTTCTCTTCAATTCACTATAACCTCAATCGGCTCAATGTGCCTTCAAAGCGCAGCTAATTCCTTCGGTGCAAGCGTTATTGCCGGCTTCACAGCGGCAGGAAGAGTTGAAAATCTGACCAATTTGCCGATGAGCGCGCTTGGCGTTGCAACCCAAACCTTTGTCGGCCAGAATTACGGCGCAGGAAATTATGAGAGAATAATCAAATCAGTCAGGAAAATCTTTGCGCTCGATTTGATGGTTTCCGTTGCGATGAGCCTTATCCTTTTTTCAATTGGGCCGCACATGGTTTCCCTGTTTATGACGGAGGAAAACCCGGAAATTATGGAGGCGGCAAGGCGATATATTCTTGCAATTGCCGAGTGTTACAGCCTTGTGGCAGTGCTGTTTGTGATGAGAAACACCTTGCAAGGGCTTGGCTTTACATATGCAAATATGATTGCTGGAGCGGGCGAATTTTTCGGCAGGCTTGCAATTGCATTTGTGCTGACACCCCTGCTTGGCTTTGCGGCAGTTTGCTATGCAGGGCCTGCGGCCTGGCTTTTGGCGGACATCCCGCTTGTTATCATTTACCTTTCAAAGGAAAGAAATTTCAGGGCTTTGATTAAGGCAAAAGCAAGTGAATAAGCAATTTTACGGGCGGATAAATCCGCCCGTTTTTCTTTAATTAATAAAGAATTAATATTTAAAACCTATTGATATATTGACAAGGCAGGGGCGGAGTATTATAATCAAATCAGGAATTGATTAACGCTGTTAATCAAATATTACAAAGGGGTTAAAAAATGTTAAAATTTGAAGAAAAAGGCAGAGAAGTTAACCTGCTTTTAAACGGAAAATGCGTATACACCTTTGCACCGGAGGCAGAGATTATGCACGCAGGAATCGGCAAAACCGATTATTCGATGAGCCACGGAAGTTTTAAGCTGAAGGAAAGAATTATTCAGGGAGATACGCTGACGATTAAATTTTTGCAGCTTGACGGCGACACCCTCACCCTTGACCTGCGATGCGGAAAAATCAAGCTTGAAATTCTTGGCGGCAAAAAGCTTTTTGTTTCATTTGAGGGCTTTGAAAATTACAACAGAATGTGGATTAAAATCCCTGCCCTTGCAGATGAATACGTTTATGGCAGCGGAGAGCTTTTCAGCGAATTTAACATCAGGGGCAAGAAGGCAAACGTTTGGGTTGCGGAGCACATTAACGCAATTCAGATTGCAAAAAAGCTGCTGAAGCAGGTTATCGGAATCAAAAACACCACCAAAAAGCAGAGGTTTGAAAATTACGAAACCTATTACGCGCAGCCAACCTTTATCAGCTCACGCAAATATTTTTACCATTCACTGACAACGGCAAGAAGCGAATTTGATTTCAGAAACGCCGATTTTCACATCATAAAAACAGACAGCATTTCCCCGTTTTATCTTGGCTTCGGCGAAAGCTTTGAAGAGGTTTTAGAGGAGCTGACGGGCATTCTGGGCAGACAGCCGGAGCTGCCGGACTGGGTTTATGACGGCCAGATAATCGCTTCCCAGGGCGGCACCGAAAGATATGACGCCGCCTTTAAAACCGCTGCTGAAAAGGATTTGCAGATGAACGCAATCTGGATTCAGGACTGGGAGGGCAGGCGCGTTACTGCGGCAGGAAAGCAGCTTTTCTGGAACTGGGAATGGGACAGCGAGCTTTACCCGGGGCTTGACGAAAAAATTAAGGAAAACAATGCAAAGGGCCTGCGCACGCTGGGCTACATTAACCCCTTCCTTGCGGTTGAAAAGCCGCTTTACAAGGAGGCAAGCGAAAAGGGCTTCTGCGTTAAGAACAAGGACGGCGAGGATTATTACGTTACCATCACANNCCCCGCCGCAATGGTTGACCTGACAAACCCCGACGCATGGAACTGGCTCAAAAATATAATTAAAACGAATATGATTGATTTCGGCCTTTCCGGCTGGATGGCGGATTTCGGCGAATATCTGCCGACGGACTGCGTTTTATTCAGCGGCGAGGACCCCGAGCTTATTCACAATACCTGGCCTTCCCTTTGGGCGCAGCTTAACAGAGAGGCAGTTGAGGAAAGCGGCAAGCAGGGAGAAATAATGTTTTACACCCGTGCAGGCTTCAGCAACACGCCGAAATATTCAACGATGATGTGGTGCGGCGATAATCACACCGATTTTTCAATTGATTTCGGATTGCCCTCCGTTATCCCGGCAATGCTTTCGCTGACCTGCTGCGGCTTTGGCCTTTCGCACAGCGACATCGGCGGATACACCTCCTTCTTCAATCTTAAGAGGAGCGAGGAGCTTTATATGCGCTGGTGCGAGATGAACGCCTTCACCCCCGTTATGAGGGGGCACGAGGGGCTTAATCCCGACCTTAACGCCCAATTTGATTCAAGCGAGGAAATCCTTGCACTCGGCTCAAAAATGGCAAAAATCCACAAGGCGCTTAAGCCTTATATCAAGGAAGCCGTTAAGCTTAACAGCCAGAAGGGCATCGGCGTTATCAGGCCGCTGTTTTTCTATTACGATGAAAAAGAGGCATTTGAGGAATGCTTTGAATATCTGCTTGGCAGGGACATTCTTGTTGCGCCCGTTATCAAGGCGGGGGCAGACAACAGAGAGGTTTATCTGCCAAACGACGAATGGATTCACCTTTGGAGCGGCAAGGAATACGGCGGCGGCAAAGTTACCGTTTCCGCTCCTATAGGCGAAATACCCGTGTTTATCAGGAAAAGCGCACAAAACGTGCTTGACATATTAAACAACCAAATCAATTAATTTTTCAGGAGGAAGAAAAATGAAATACTTTTTAGACAGCGCAAAAATTGATGAAATCCGCGAGGCTTATGAAACCTTCGGCATTGACGGCGTTACCACAAACCCGAATCACATTATGAATTCAGGCAAGCCCTTTTACACCGTTATCGGCGAGCTTGCGGAATTTGTTAAGGAAAAGGGACTTGAGGGTGTTGACAAATTTCCGATTTCCGTTGAAATCAATCCGCATCTTGACGATGCTGACGAAATGGTTGAGATGGGAACAAAAATTGCCGCAATGTGCGAAAACTTTGTTATCAAAATCCCCTGCACAGAGGCAGGCATTGCCGCTGCGCGCAGGCTGGAGCAGAAGGGCATCAGAACAAATCTGACCCTTGTTTTCACCCCTTCACAGGCGCTTATTGCCGCAAAAAATCATTCGCTTTTCGTTTCCCCGTTCATCGGCTGGAAGGAATCAAGCGGCGAGGACTGCGCACAGTATATTCAGGACATCGTTACTATCTATGAAAATTACGGCTTTCTTGGCGAAACACAGATTATCTGCGCCGCAGTCAGAACGGGCAAGCAATTTGTTGACTGCGCGGTTGCCGGGGCTGACATCGTTACCGCGGGGCTTCAGGTGTTTAAGGACAGTTTTTATCACCCCTTCACTGATTACGGCCTTGCAAAATTCCAGGCTGCATGGGATAAGACAATAACCGACTAATAAGGGAGAAACAAAATGAAAATCGGATTTATCGGGCTTGGCATTATGGGCGAGTCCATGTGCGAAAACATAGTTAAAAAGCATGATGACAGCGTTTTCTGCTCTGACCTTAACAGAGCGCAGGTTGAAAAGCTTGCCGCCGCCGGCGCAGTGCCCTGCGAAAGCAACATTGAAGTTGCAAAGAATGCTGACGTTATCATAACAATGGTGCCGAAATCAGAGCACGTTAAGGCGGTTTACACCGAGCTGCTGCCCTTTATCAACGAGGGCAAAATCTGCATTGATATGAGCACGATTGACCCTTCCGTTTCCGTGGAGGTTTCAGAAATGATTAAGGCAAAGGGCGCGCAGTTTGCAGACGCACCCGTTGTTAAATCAAAGCCGGCTGCAATCAACGGCACGCTTGGCGTTCTCGTAGGCTGTGAGGAGGCGCTTTTCCCGGTTATTGAGCCGATTCTTAAATATATGGGCTGCAACGTTATCAGAATGGGCGAAAACGGCAAGGGGCTTGTTATGAAAATCTGCCACAACACGCTCTGCGCGGAAATTCAGAACGGCGTTAACGAAACCCTTTTGCTGGCGCAGAAAATGGGCATCAGCCCCGAGGATTACCACACCGCAATTTCATACGGCGGCGCACAGTGCTTTTACCTTGACGCGCAGTGGGAAAACATTGCAAAGGAAAATTGGGCAACCGCTTTTTCACTTGAAAACGAGCATAAGGATTTGGGCATTTGCGAGCGCCTTGCCGCAGAGCAGGGGCTTGATATGCCGGGTATGAAAAACGCAAAGGCGGTTTACAACAAGGGCATGGATGCAGGAATCGGCAAAGAGGACTGGCGAGCCACATATAAAATCGTGAGAGGCGATTATGATGCTTAAACATCTGAACGAGGTTAACGATATTAAAATCCACAGCGTTTTTGACGATGAATTCAAAACCTTCGGCAGCATTATAACGGGATATGACTTTTCAGAGCTGATTGCATATATGGAGAAAAGCACCCCCATTCCCGAAAGCGGAAATATTTATATACCAAGCGATGAGGGGCTTGAGAGCCTTACCGCATTTGAAGAAATCCAAAGCGGCATTTACGGCGGGATGCCGATTCAGATTGGCTTTTGCAACGGCAGAAACACCACATATAACGGCTTTGAATACCACAAGGGCAGCGAGCTTAACATAGCCGTGGCGGATTTCATGCTTGTTTTAGGCCACACATGGCAGATTGAAAGCAATCGCTTTAAGGTTGGAGATGAAACCGTTTTCTTTGTTCCGAAAGGAACGGCGATTGAAATGTTTCAGACCACGCTGCACCTTTCCCCCTGCCGCACCTGTGACGAGGGCTTTAAGGACATTGTTGTTTTGCCGAGAGGCACAAACACACCCCTTGAAAAAAAGCCGGCGCCGAAAACGCAAGAGGATTTGCTGCTGCTTCAGAAAAACAAATGGGTTATCGCCCACCCTGAGCGCGAGCCGCTGATGAAGCAGGGCGCTTTTGCCGGGCTTATCGGTGAAAACAAGGAGCTTAAATATTAACCCATTATAATATAGTTAAAAATAATAAAGGTAATTAATTATGAATTTTGAAACCGCTTATATTCCCATCGGCGTGCCAACCTTTCATCTGGAAAGCGCGCAGAAGGAATTTGAAAGCTCAATTGAGACATTAAGAAAATATGATGAAAACATTAAGGTGTCCGATGAAATGCTGCTTTCAATTGATAAGCTTAACGCATTTCTTGACGGCATTAATCCGGACCTTGTGATTGTGCAGAACGTCACCTTTGCAAACGGCGCTTACATCACGGAGGTTTTGAGAAAATTCCCCTGCCCCGTTGTGCTTTGGACTCTGCGCGAGCCTGTTATTGACGGCGGCAGACTGCGCCTTAATTCACTGACGGGCGCTTATTCAGCCGCAAATATGCTTAAAAGCTTTGGCAGGCCTTTCTCTTATATTTTCGGCTCTCCGAAGGAGGAGATTGTGCAGAGAAAGCTTGAAGCCGCAATCAATGCCGCAAGGCTTAAAAACGCAATGAGAGAGCTTAATCTGCTGCAGGTTGGTCACACGCCGCAGGGCTTCGGATTTGGCAGAGGGCTTGACGCGGAAATGGCGGCAACCTTTGGAACAAACCTTATTTCAATTGAGGCAAGAGAGCTGATTGACAAGGCAAAAGCCTTTACAGATGAGGACGTTGCAGAATACCTTGCCGATGCAAAGACCAAAATCAAAGCCCTTGACAGCATTAAGGAAAAGAATGTTCTTGATTTTGCAAGGCTTTATAAGGCATATGCCGAATACGTTAAGGAAAACAATATCGGCGCGCTTTCAAGCCGCTGCTGGCCGGATTTCTTCACCGCTTTTGGAACCCCCGTATGCGCAGTGCTGGCAATGCTTAATGATTTGGGCGTAGCTTCCTCCTGCGAGGCGGACACTTACGGCGCGCTTTCAATGTTTGCCTGCCAATATCTTACAGGCAAGCCTGCATTTTTCGGCGACCCCGTTTCAATGGACGAGGGCGAAAATACCATCACCTTCTGGCACTGCGGCACGGCGGCCTGCTCCCTTGCAAGGGAGGACACCGGCGCCGAGGCAGGCGTTCACTGCAACAGAAAAATCGGGCCTACCCTTGAATTCGGCTGCAAGGCAGAGCCAAAGGCAACCATTTTCAGAATCGGCAAAAATGCCGAGGGCAAATTCCGCTTTTTCATTTCAGGCGGCGAGGCGCTTGATAAGCCAAAGCAGTTTCTCGGCACATCAGTTGTTATTAAAACAAAGAGCGAGGCTGCAAAAATCGTTAACGATTCCGTTAACGCCGGCTGGGAGCCGCATTTTGCAGTTGCAATGGGCGACATTGAGGCTGAGCTTGAAATACTTGCAAATATGCTTGGAATAGAGGCAGAAAAGTTTTAAATGCTGAGATTTTTAACATTCATAATCGTTGTTGTTTTATCAAACGTTATTCAATGCATAACAGGCTTTGCCGGCACTGTTTTGGCAATGCCCTTCTCCGTTATGCTGGTTGGATACAGTGTTGCAAAGCCAACGCTTAATCTGCTTGGCGTTGTGACGTCAATAGGCGTTATCATCAGTGATTACAAGGCAATAAACAAAAAAGAATTTTTCAAAATAATAGGAATAATGCTGATTGGAATTGCGGGGGGAACATATATCACTTCTCATTTTGAGATGAATCCCTCCCTGCTTTACAAGCTGCTTGGAAGCGTTGTTATTTTCTTTGCGCTTTTTGACACATATCTTTTTGTTAAAAAGAAAACGGACAAAAGGCTTTCAACCCCGCTTGCGCTTTTGCTGCTGATTTCAGCAGGCTTGGTGCACGGAATGTTTGTTTGCGGCGGGCCGCTGCTTGTTACATACGCATCAGACAGGATGAAGGACACAAAGGAATTCCGGGCAACGCTTTCATCGGTTTGGATTGTGCTTAACACAATCATTTTTTTCACGGACATAAAATCGGGCTATATCAACGGCAGCTTTTTCCTGGTGTTCACTGTGCTGTTTCTGTTTTTGGTGCTTTCAATCATCATTGGCAGGCTTGTGAGCAAAAAGATGAACCAGAAGGCGTTTTTGATAATGAGCTATGCGCTGATGTTCATCAGCGGAATATCGCTCTTTCTTAAATAATATCGGTGTTGGTTTTATGAGGCAAACGGGCTTTAATATCAAAAGCATAAAATCGAATAACGAAAGCGCAATGCTTTATCTTCTGAATAGCGAGGAGGCTCTCAGCCGCAAGGAGATTGCCGCAAGGCTTGAGCTTACCCCTGCCGCGGTTACCAAAATCAGCAAGCGCCTTATCGACGAGGGCTGTATCAGGGAAATCGGAGAGGCGGAGGTTAACGAAACAAAGGCAGGCAGGCGCGAAATTCTGCTTACCCTTAATTCAGAGGAAAAGCTGATTTTCGGCATTAATGCCGAAGCGCAGGCGATAACCCTTTCCGTTTCCGACGTCAGCGGACGGCTGATTAAGCTGGAGGCCCTGCCCTTCTGCGATGACGCGGAAGAGGTTATCAGAGCGGCAAAGGCTTTTCTTGACTGCTTTGATAAAAGGGAAAGCATAATCGGAATCGGTGTTTGCGTTATCGGCTCTCCGAAGCAGGATGATTTCGGCATCTGGAAAAACGGCTTTCTTGCAGAAAAGATTGAGGCTGCGCTTTCACTGCCCTGCGTTGTTGAAAACAACGTTAAGGCTTTTGCGCTAAGCGAGCTGATTTACGGCAATTACAAAAATGAGGAATCCGTTTTATTTCTCAAATGGGGATACGGCATTGGCTCTGCAATTGTTGCAAACGGCAAGGTTTTTTCAGGGAATGACAGCTCCGTCACCGAAATCGGGCATTACATTGTTGACCCCGGCGGCAGGCGCTGTCGCTGCGGAAGATACGGCTGCCTTGAAACCGTTGCATCGGCAAGAGAAATCATCCTTGAGGCAGGCAAAGGGCTGACAGTTGAGGAGCTTGCCAAAACGGACGACCCCGGCATTATCAACATTATTGACGAAAAAATTGACCTTGTTGCCCTTGCGCTTACAAACACGGCAACGATTTTAAATGCACAGAACATTGTGTTTTTCGGTGCAATGTTTTATAATAAAGACATAGCAGAAAAGCTTTCAAGGCAATGCTTGCGTTATAACGGCAATCTGAAAAGCAATATGCTGAAAATAAGCGCGCTTAATGAACAGAGCGATTATATCGGCGCAACTGCGATTGCCGCGCAGAAATTCTTTTTTGAAAAGCAGTTTTAAGGAGAAAAATTTATGGAAGAAAAAGCATTAACACACGGAATTAAGCTGAAGGATAAAATCGGCTACGCCCTCGGGGACGCAGGCGGACTTTTAACCTTTTCGCTTATCGGCGCATTTCAGAACAAATTTTATACGGACGCACTTGGAATCAGCCCTGCAAAAATCGTTGTGCTGATTTTGGTTGCCAGAATTTGGGACGCGATTAACGACCCGCTCTGGGGCGCCTTCATTCAGTCAAGAAAGCCGAGCCCCAGAGGGCAGTTTCGCCCCTGGATTTTAGGCTTTTCTATTCCGCTTGCAATCTCGGCGGCGCTGATGTTTCTTAAAATCCCGGGACTTACAGAGGGCAAATACCTGATTTACGCATACGTTACATACATCCTTTACGGAATGATGTACACGGCGGTTAACATTCCTTACGGCTCGCTTGCCTCCGTTGTTACGGACGACGAGCTTGAGCGTTCCTCCCTTTCAATGTGGCGCTCAATCGGCGCAGGCGTGGGCGGACTTCCCGGTACCATCATTCTGCCGATGATTGTTTATACCGTTACGGGCAAATACGCAAACGGCACTAACATTCAGGCGCTTAATGAAACCAAGCTTTTCTGGTGCGTTCTGCTGCTTTCCGTTATTTCCGTTTTTGTATATTTCCTGCACTACAAGCTTACCAAGGAGCGCATTGCGCCGCAGAAGAAAAAGAAGGATGAAAACTATAACGCTATGGCAACCCTTAAGGCTCTGATGAAAAACAGGCCCTTTATTATGCTTTGCCTTGCGTCAATGCTGCTTATTGCATTCCAGTTCTATTATCAATCCACCTTCACCTATCTGTTTACGGATTATTACGGCAAACCCGGGCTTTATGCGCTGGTTTCCGTTTGCACCTATCTGCCGATGGCAATCTTCATTCCGATAATGAACAAGATGATTACCCGCTTCGGCAAAAAGGAGCTTTGCGCGGTTGGTATGGCGTTTGCCGCAATCGTTTGCACGGTGCTTTATTTAATCAGGGGCACGGAGCTTGCTCATATGCCATACGTTTTCCTTGGCTTAACCTTCTTCTCAGGCCTTGGCCAGACCTTCCTTGTGCTTGAGGTCTGGGCGCTTGTTATGGATGTTATTGATTACCACGAGCTGAGAACGGGCAAGAGAGAGGAAGGCATGGCATACGCATTCTTCTCCTTTACAAGAAAGCTTGGCCAGACGCTTGCAGGCGTTGGTCTTAACGCGCTGCTGGCTTACATTAATTATGACGGTGAGCTTTCAAAGCAGGGTATCGCGCTTGGCGACGACGTGCTCTCAAAGCTTTATGATATTTCAACCCTCGTTCCGGCAATTATGCTTGGACTTATGGCAATCCTTCTCTTCTTCGGCTACAATCTTTCAAAGAAAAAGCTTGCCGAGGTTCACACGGAGCTTGAGGCGCAGAGAGCAACTGAAATCACAGAGGAGTAACCCCAATGAAGGAAAACAAAATACACGTTGGCTTTGGCTTTCACGTTAACTGCTATCACTCTTACAGGGACGACACTAATGACAGCCTCGGCTTCGGCTCTGACATCAGAATAATAAGGCAGATTATTGATGTTTTGGACAAATGCAACGAGGACGGCATTCCCGTTAAAGGCACATGGGATAGCGAGAATTTCTTTTCGCTGGAGCAGATTCTGCCCGAATACGCCCCGGACATTATAGACGGCATGAAGCGCCGCGTTAAAAATAACGGCGATGAAAATATTATCATAGGCTATTCAAACGGCGCCCTTGCCGCTATGAATGAGGAGGAATTTGAGGCTTCAATTGAGCTTGCGGTAACCAATCCGCAGGGCTCCGGGCTGCAGGATATCTTCGGAAAATACGAAAAAATCGTGCGCCCGCAGGAGGTTATGTTTACCCCCTCCCAGGTTTCGCTTTACAACAAGCTGGGCGTTAAGGCGCTTTGCCTTTATTATTCCTGCGTTCCGTTTGACGCTTTCAGAACCATCGTTCCGAAGCTGCCGGACGAAATTGCCTTTAACCCCCTCACCTACACTTATAAGGGCGAGAGCATGACCATTTTCNNCCTACAACAACTCCGACGTGTGCGACGCAGGCTGTCTGCGCGCATGGGTTAAGGAGCTGCACTCAAAGCAGGAAAGCGGCGAGATTAACAGCGATCTTTTCATATTCGTTAATATGGATGCTGACAGCCCGTTTTGGGAGCCGATGAACATACCGCTCATCAAGGGCAAGGTTGCCAATTCTGATGGAATTAACGGCCTTGTGCGCGAGGTTGCAGATCTTGATTTTGTTGTTTTCAACACGCCGGGCGGATATCTTAAGGACCATAAGGCAATCGGAGAAATCCATTTCACGCAGGACACGGCTGACGGCAATTTCACCGGCTATGCCTCTTGGGCTGAAAAGCCCTATAACAGAAAAATATGGACTGCAATTGAGCGCGCAAGAGCAATGGCAGGGGTTAACGCAAAATCCGATTTTAATTCCCCCTCCTTTAATGACAGAGTGCTTCTGCTTTCAACAACACATTTCGGGCTTGCGACGCCGGTGCTGAACATTCAGCGTGAAAAAAAGGCGGATGAGCTTGCCTCAAGGATTATTGAGCAGGAACGAGGCGCGCTGAAAGGCTTTAAGAAGCTGACATTGTTTAACACAACCAATTCTGATTTACAGTGCGTTCAACTTAAGGTTGACGCCGATATCGAGGATGCTTCGCAGATTATTCTCAAATCCCCGGATTTGGCGGATTATACAATTATCGCAATGGATGACAACTGCAACAGCGTTTTTGCAATTATCCGTTTTGAGAAAATCAAAAAGCAATACAGCCTTGATGTTAAAATCGGCGAAAAAAAGCCTGCCGCAGAAAACGACGGCAGGATAAAAACAAAATCGCTTGAAATCAAATTTTCCGTTTACGGCAATATATACAGCGTGCTTTTAAACGGCAAAGAAATCGGAGATGAGGATTTCCTCAAAAGCTTTATCACATATGATAAAAAAGAATATGCCTTTGAGAAAACCGGAATTGAGCCGCTTTCCGTTGGCGGTAGCGGCGGGGGCATCAGGATTAAGGGCGTTATTAATCTGCCGAATCAGACAGAGCAGGGCAGCTTTGCATATGATTTTATTAAGGCTGATTTCTGCGATGCGGTGTTTGTTAAAACAACCGTTAATTATCCTTACACGCCGGAGCTCACCTCAATTTCAACCGAGAATTCCTCTCTCGGCCGTTTCAGCGATATGAGCTGGGAGGAGGCTGTTCCCTTCCAGATTACGCCAAAGCTCGGCGGCGACGTGAGCGTAATCAAGCGCAACTTTATGGGCGATATTTCAAGCTTTCGCACGCAGAGTTTCCCCGAATGCGATGAGAAAAACACGGAAATTAAATCCTTTAATCATCAGCTTACGGCGGGGCTTATCGGCTTAACAAACGGCGACAGCGGACTTGTTTTGGCAAACGCAAGAGGCGTGCTTAATTCAATGGCCTTCTGCCCGATGAGGCTTGAGGCTGATAAAACCGTTAGGATGAACCCCTTTGGGCATTATTACGGCAATCAGCGCCACCACTGGGGCAGGGCGAAGGATGAAATCCTCGGCACTTACACGCTGGTTACACCGCAGGGCAAATCAATTGCCCCCGCATATAACGGCAACAGAGAAACCGCGATGATGGCGTTTTTCGGCATTAATTCAGACATGCCGCGCGAAGAACAGCTTGCAGACATTCTTGCCTTTGCAGACGGAGCGGTTGCAGCTGAAAACGAGAGCAAAATTCTTTCCCCTTTCTGCGGCGACAACGTTTTCTTTAAAACGGCGAAAGCCGACGGCATTGACGAAAGCAAGCTTAAAAACCCAATTATGACAGGCTTTGCAGGCAACCTTAAAAACTACGTTACAAAAGGTTCAAAGGCAATAACGCATATCGTTAAGGCGCAGATCAAAGCTAAAAAATGACATAATTTAAGCCTTGGAGCATAACGTTCCAAGGCTTATTTTTTAATTTTCTTTTTCTTTCGATTCGATTTTTTCTTGCGGCTTCTTTTTTTTGAAAACAATCAGTTTTGAGAAAACATAATTGAGAATAACAACAATCACTGCAAGAGAGATTTTTGAATAAATCCCATCAGTGAAAAGCACCTTTGCGGTAAGCCCCATTTTTGTAACAATACTATAAAAGATATTATCAAAGCCCGTTTTTGCAAGAAGAGGAACGAAAACAATTTCAATCACGCCCGTTATTCCCCTTGATGCAACAAAGCCGATAATCTCTTTAATAACAAGCGAGGGCTTCCAGCTTTTCGAATCAAAAACCCACAGTTTATTTGTTACATAAGCAAACGCCACGCTTACAATCCATGCAAGCAGATTTGCAATAAAAACTCTTTGGCTGAACGCTGAAAAGAGATTAACAAAAATCGTGTAAGCAACCCAGTTAACAACGGTTGTGAGCACACCGAAAATGATGTAAGTTATAATTTCCTTATACTTAATAAAAAGCTCTTTAATCTTCCCCATTAATATTTAATTCCTTATCAAAATTCAATTCAGCATCAATGCCGGGATGGTTTTTTCCGAGATGCTCTTTCAGAACAAAAATCGGCCTGTTTTTAACCTGAACATAGATTTTTGAAAGATATTCGCCGATAATCCCGAGGCAGAACAGCTGAAGCCCGCCGAGGAACAGCACCAGCACAACAATCGTTGCATAACCGGGAACGTCAATTCCGAAAGCAAGCTTCTGGATAACAACGATAACAAGATAAATCATTGAAATAATAAACGAAAGAATTCCGATATATGTGCCGATTTTAAGCGGGAAGGNNGTTGTGAAGGAAACGATGCCCTCAAGCGCATATTTAAACAGCTTTCTGAAGCCCCATTTGGATTCGCCGCTTTCCCTTTCCTCTGCAACATAGGGAATATATTCCGTGTTGAAGCCGACAAAGCTGAAAATTCCCTTTGAAAAGCGATGATATTCGCCCATTTCAATAATTGCATCAACCATTTTGCGCTTCATCAGCCGGAAATCAGAAGCACCGTTAACAAACGGAACATCGGAAATTTCGTTAATAATCTTATAAAAAGCGGATTTCATCCCGATCATAAGCTTGCTTTCCCTGCGCTGCTCCTGATAAGCGGTGACGCAATCAATATCCTCACCGGCTTTCATTGTTTCAAGCATTCTTAAAACAACCTCAGGCCTTTGTTGCAAATCAGCATCAATGAGGCAAACGAGATCGCCGCGAACGCTTTTGAGCCCGGCATAGATTGCCGCCTCCTTGCCGAAATTGCGGCTGAAGGAAAGCACCTGAATTTGAGAATCAGGATGCTCCTCATAAAGCTTTTTCAGACGGGCAAAGGTTTGATCCTTGCTGCCGTCGTTAACAAAAACGAATTCATAATCGAAAACCTTGCCGTCAAAAGCATTTTTAACCTCTGAATAAAATTTTTCAACATTGCCCTCCTCATTATAGCAGGGCACAACAAGTGAAAGCTTCATAACTGTTCCTCATATAACAACTAAATCTAAATCCAAGTAGATATAATACCACATAATCTTATAAAATACAAACAAAAAAGCAGATTTTTACAGCAAATTAACAAAAATGACCTAAAATGAATAAAATGGACTGACACACGGTGTTAATATATTTTAGGAGAAAGCATATGTTCAGCTATATCAAAAAACTTCAGTATCCGATAAACATAAAGAAATGCGACCCGAAAGCCGCAAGCATAATAATCAGTCAGTATGGCGGGCCGGATGGCGAGCTTGGCGCTTCCCTGCGCTATCTTTCTCAGCGATATTCAATGCCAATTCCGGAGCTCAAGGGCTTGCTAACTGACATTGGCGTTGAGGAATTAGGACATCTTGAGATGATCGGCACGATTGTGCATCAGTTAACCAAAAATTTAACAGAAAAGCAGATTGAGGATAACCCTGCCTTTGCATCCTATTTTGTTGACCACACAACGGGCCTTTACCCCACAGCCGCAAGCGGATTTCCCTGGAGCGCCGCATCTATGCAGGTTAAGGGCGACCCTATTGCAGATTTAAACGAAAACCTTGCCGCAGAGCAAAAGGCGCGAGTTACCTATGACAACATTCTGCGACTTGTTGACGACCCCGACATCATTGAGCCGATTAAGTTTTTGCGCGAACGCGAGATTGTGCATGCCAAAAGAGAACTTCAACTTAATGACGAGTACAGCTTTATTGAGTACGAGGATAAAGGGTTAAGCGGCTATTATTCCGACCGTCCCGATTTTCAGCGTATGCTTCACGATATTGAAATGGGCAAGATCCGTGCCGTCGTCTGCTACAAGTTAGACCGTATCGGCAGAAAGACAAGCGATCTTCTGCGGCTTTTAGATTTTCTTGAAAAGCACAAGGTGGATTTGCTGATATGCTCCAACAATATCAATACAGCTTCCGGCGTATCAAAGATATTTATTCAGATATTCGCCGTCGTTGCTGAATTTGAGCGTGACACTTTAACCGAGCGTATTACTGATAATATGATGGAGCTTGCCAAAGATGGGCGCTGGTTGGGCGGCAATACCCCAACAGGCTTTACGGTGAAGCGTGTGAAAACCGGCAGCGGCAAAAACAAATCCGCATATAGCTATTTGGAGAGCATTCCCGAGGAAAAAGCAATGATACAAAAGCTTTATGAGATATTCGCCGCCACCCGGTCTATCAAGAAAACGGCGGATCAAATGAACGAACTCGGATATCACACCAAAATCGGAAGTAACTTCAACACTTCAACAACAAGACTCCTATTGAAAAATCCCGTTTACTGCACCGCCGACGAAAGTGCATACAATTATTTCTTGGAGCATAACGGCGGTTTATGCGGGGATATTTCCGACTTTGACGGTCAACACGGCATTTCCGCCTACAACAAGACTGATCAGGAGAAATTCAAGGATGCAGACAGCACCTTTATTTCACCGAAATTTGTGCAGTTGATGTCACAAAAGCCGCTTTCCGAATGGATCATCTCGGTGGGCCGACACGAGGGCTTTATTTCAAGCCGGCAATGGATTGACACGCAGAATATGCTGGACGATATTGCCGAGAAATACAACCGTCCTCACCGAAAGACCAACGCCCTGCTCGCAGGACTGGTCTACTGCCCGCATTGTGGGAAACGCCTACGGGTTATCTCCGAATCCAACCGCTGGACAAACGGCAAACCGAGATTTAAGTATGTTTGTCCCGGATATCGTGCAGGCGAATGCACTTTCCGAGCGGTGGACGGTGTTTTACTCGATGAATTTGTGGTTAATCAGTTATCCCACCTTGCCGATGAGGACAGCGAATACTTTGAAAAACTTCTCAATCAGAAAGCGTCCGATATTTTCAGCTCGTCGCAGAATGAAAAAGAGCTGTCCGAACTTAGAAAGAAGAAGGCGCAGCTTGAAACGGCAATAGCCAATCAGGTAAAAAATCTTCGGGAGGCGGATGACAGCCTGAAACGGTTTATACAGGAGGATGTTAAGGCGCTGACCGATGAACTTTCCGAAACAGAAACGCTACTGCAAAAATTAGAGGACAGCAGACAAAGTCAGATGTATGCTATCCGGGATATTGAAGAAATAAAAGAACGGTTGCTCTCCTTCGGGAAGTATGCCGAAAACGCCGCACCCGATGTGCTTGTAACGCTGATACAGACCTTTGTAGAGCGTATTTATATTACCGATGAAAATGATGAGCGTCACTGCCATATCTTCATCAAAGGCTGCTCGAAAGAAGATTACGATGACTTTTTCCGGGCAACCGGTTACATAGAAAACACACAGGCAACCGGAGCTATCACATCCGTTTTGCCTGTGTGTGATTCAGATGAGTGTTGCAAAGACTATATGATACTTGCA
>DCTO01000001.1 GCA_002329285.1 Ruminococcaceae bacterium UBA1438 | reverse complement strand
GGTACCCTGCTGAGGTGCGCACCAACCGATGCCGTGGGTGAAGCCGGAAATATCCTTGATTTCCTTTGCCTTAACCCACTTTGCCTCCTCCGGAATCGGAGCAGCGCCGTGAGCAACGCCCTGTGCAACCGGGCACATCATTTCAACTTCATGTGAATAAATCATTTCGTTTACTCCTTTGTTTTAGTTAATATAAAATAATTTATACCGCATATATTATATATAATTCATTTCGCTTGTTCAAGAGAAAAATATATTTTTTACAATATTTTCAAAATCATCTCCGAATAAAAAAGAGAAGCAAGGAAAATCCTTGCCTCTTTTCTTTTGATAATTACTGTTGCGGGCCGTTGAGGGCGTTTCGCAGCTGCGAGGTTCTGTCCTTCTTCGGCTTATATGCCGGCGGGTTGGCAAGCTTCTTCATCCATTTGTTGTTCTTTGCCGTGATTTTGTTTATTTCATGAACGGGATTTGCCATATATTCGGTCATATATTTATCAGCAACCGCCATCATTTCGGGATCGTTTTTCATTTCGCCCAAAATGGTTACGCCAATGATATCCTGCACCTCGTTGGTGCCGTCCTCATAAACCTCGCCCAACATTTTGAAAAGCTTTTTCTGATCTGCTTCAGAGCCGTTTTTAATCACGTCAAGCACCTTTGGAGTGCCGATTTCGGTGAAAAAGGTTTCGGGCAGAAATTCGCCGTATTTTGCGATGTTCTGCTTAATGTCATTTTTGAATTCAGGATAAAGCACGCCGAATCGGTTTGCAAGTGAATCGGTGTCATAATTAACCGATCCGCTCTTGGCCTTGGAGCGTGAAACCGCCTTTGGCATCTTAACCTTTTCAAGGTCAACCTTTTTCCTTGCGCCGAAAAGCCCCGTGATTTCCTCTGCAATCTCATTTGCGGCGGATTTGCAATCCCTGTCTGTAACGTTTTTTATCTCAAAAAGGGATTTTGAAAGCGTTTCAAACTTGGTGCCCTTGCCCTGCCAGTCATATGAAACGTCAAGATAAAGCACGTCGTTCTTTTCATTGTGGTAAACCTTAAATGCACCCTTTTCGCCATTATAAATAATTGAGCCGTCATCAGTTTTAACTGCGGAAAAGCCAAGCTCCGCGGCCTGCGGCTCAAGCGTTTTGCCGATTAAATTAAAAGCCTCATTTAATTCCATAAGAATAACTCCTATAAATAAAATTCACAATATTATATCACTACTTTGAAAAATTCTCAACCTCTAATTATAATATTTTTATAATATTCATATTTATTTCTGGTTGAATTAATTGTTTTGTTATGATACAATATAGCGAATATGGTATTGAAACTCTTAATATGAGGTGAGCCAAATGAAAAAAAAGACAATCGGAATTTTATTCGGCGGCGTGTCATCAGAGCATGATGTCAGCACGGTTTCCGCCAAGGGAATTATTTCAAATATAGATAAGGAAAAATATAATCTCGTGCTCCTCGGCATCACAAAGCGGGGTGAATGGTTTCTTTTTGATGATGACATTTCGCTTCTGCCGGAGGATAAGTGGCTTCAGTCCCCAAGCCTTAAAAGGGCGGTTATTTCTCCCGATGCCTCCGTTCACGGCGTTGTTTGTGAGGATGGCAAAGCCATAAGGCTTGATGTGGTTTTCCCAGTGCTTCACGGCAAGAATGGGGAGGATGGCACTGTTCAGGGCCTTTTCCAGCTTGCGCAGATTCCGTTTGTCGGCCCGAATGCAACCGCCTCCGGTGTGTGCATGGATAAATCCATAACAAATGCCGTTGCGGATGCTTATGGCATTGAGCAGGCGGCATGGGTTTCCTTCACAAAATACCAGTATGAAAAAAATCCGCAGGTATGCCTTGCCGAAACGCTTGAAAAGCTCGGCGCTCCGGTTTTCGTTAAGCCGGCAAATGCGGGCTCCTCCGTCGGCGTTTCAAAGGCTTCCGATGAGGTGGAGCTTGCCCGTGCGTTTGATATCGCTTTTGCAGAGGACAGCCGCATCGTTATAANNGGAATTTATTGACGGCTTTGAGGTTGAATGCGCAGTGCTCGGCAATGATGAGCCGATAACCGGCGAGGTTGGCCAGATTCTTGCCGCGGCGGAGTTTTATGATTATGATGCAAAGTATAATAACCCCGCTTCACAAACGGTTATTCCCGCAAACATTCCTGCAGAAAAAAGGCAGGAGGTTAAGGAAAAGGCAATTGCCGCCTTCAAGGCAATGGGATGCGAAGGTATGAGCCGCTGCGNNTGTTGAAAAGGAAACGGGCAGAGTGCTGCTCAATGAAATTAACACAATCCCGGGGCAGACCCCTATCAGTATGTATCCCAAAATGTTTGAGGCTGTCGGCGTGCCTTATTCAGAGCTTATTGACCGCCTGATAACCCTTGCGCTTGAAAGAGGGGGTATCATTTAATGGATAACAGACCTATCGGGATTTTTGATTCAGGGCTCGGCGGGCTTTCGGCTGTTAAGGCCGTGCTTGAGCTTCTGCCGAATGAGGATATCATTTATTTTGGCGACACTGCACGCGTGCCTTATGGCTCCCGCAGTAATGAAACCATTGAAAAATTCGCAAAAGAGGATATAGAGTTTCTGCAGCAGTTCGGCTGCAAGCTGATTATGGCGGCGTGCGGCACGGTTTCCTCCGTTGCAACAAAGGCAACCTCTGAGATTAAGGAGCCGTTCATCGGCGTTGTTAAACCTGCCTCAAAGGCGGCTGCAAGGGCAACGCGCAATAACGTTATCGGCGTTATGGGCACTGCCGCAACGATTAATAGCGGCTCGTATGTTAAGGAAATTGCAAAAATCAATCCTGATGCGCAGGTGCTTGGCGTTTCCTGCCCGCTTCTGGTAACCCTTGTTGAAAACAACTGGATTGATGAGGATAATTATATCGCCCGTGAGATTATTAAGCGTTATATCTCGCCGCTTACGGAGCAGGGGGCAGACACTATTATTCTTGGCTGCACTCATTTTCCGCATCTTGCGCCGATTATTCAGAGCGTTGCGGGCGATGACGTTGTGCTGATTGACACGGGGCTTGAGGCAGCGCGAGAAGCAAAGCAGATTTTGCAGCAGGCGGATATGGAAAATTCCGCAGATAATAAGGCTGCGGCGCATTATTATGTTTCCGATAAAACCCAGAATTTTTCCGCCATTGCAAAAACCCTGCTCGGCAAAGATATTTCCGGTGAAATCACATTTAAAAATATTGATGAAAGATTATGATAAATAAGGTTTTGATTGAGATTAAGGGCACCCAGCGTTATGGACCTGATAAAGAGGTTATCGAAATGGCAACCGTCGGCACCATCAGGGATAACGGCAGTGCTTACATAATTAAATATAACGAGGAGCAGGAGCCGCCCGATAAGCCAAATAAGGTCACCCTTATGGTTATGAAGGATGAAAGCTCTGTGGAGCTCACTCGCTCCGGCGGGGTAAATTCCGTGCTCTTTATTGAAAAGGGAAATCGCCACCTTTGCCGCTATGCTTCAGAGGTTGGGGATATGCTTATAGGCGTTCACGGCAAGGATGTTGAAATTGCGCTTGATGAACGTGCCTGCGGCAGCATCGCTTTTAAGTATGATATTGATATTAACAGCTCCGTAACCTCGCAAAACACGGTTGAGCTTTGCATAAGCCAAAGGCAGCTGAATTAATAAATTTAAGGAGAAATAAAATGTCCTTATTAGTTAAAGAAACACAGCAGGAATTAAGAAGAAGGATTATTGACGCTCTCGGCAGGGCGGTTGCAAATGAGCAGCTCCCGGCAGAGCCGATTCCTGATTTTAATATTGAAAAGCCGTCAAACAGCGCTAACGGCGATTTTTCCGCAAACGTTGCGCTTGCTGGCGCGAAGGCTTTCAAAATGCCGCCGCGTTCAATTGCACAGGCGGTTGTTGATAATTTTGATATTGAGGGCTCTCTCTTTGAAAGGGTTGAGATTGCCGGCCCCGGCTTCCTCAATTTTTATCTCTCACAGCAGTATTATTCAGAGATAATCAAGGATATTGCCGCAAAGGGCGGGGAATACGGCAAATCGGATTTCGGCAAGGGCAAAAGCGTTTTGGTTGAATTCGTTTCCGCAAATCCCACCGGGCCGATGCATATCGGCAATGCAAGGGGCGGCGCAATCGGCGATTGCCTTGCCTCAGTGCTTGAATATGCGGGCTATGATGTTGCGCGTGAGTTTTACGTTAACGATGCCGGCAATCAGATTGAAAAATTCGGCATTTCGCTGGAGGCAAGGTATCTCCAGCTTTATAAGGACGGCATTGAGCTGCCGGAGGATGCATATCACGGCGCTGATATAGCAGAGCATGCAAAGGCGTTTGCGCAGGAGTTCGGCGATAAATATGTTGAAACCTCAAGCGAGGAAAGAAAGGCGGCGCTTGTTGCCTTCGCGCTTCCGAAGAATATTGAGGGGCTTGAGCGCGATTTGCTTTCTTACCGCATAAAATATGATAATTGGTTTAAGGAAAGCACGCTTCATAATAACGGCGCCGTTGATGAGATTATTGAAAAATTCAAGGCGCTCGGCGTAACCTATGAGCAGGATGGCGCGCTTTGGTTTAAGGCCTCTGAATTCGGGAATGATAAGGATGTCGTTCTCATCCGCGCAAACGGAATTCCAACCTATATCGTGCCTGATATTGCTTATCATTATAATAAACTTGAAACCAGGGGCTTCACAAAGGCGGTTGACGTTCTCGGCGCTGATCATCACGGCTATGTGCCAAGAATGAAGGCGGCGCTCAAGGCGCTCGGTATTGATGAAGGCAGGCTTGATTGCGTTATTATGCAGATGGTACGCCTTGTTCGAAACGGGGAAACCATCAAGCTTTCAAAGCGCTCCGGCAAGGCAATCACGCTCACAACCCTGCTTGAAGAGGTGCCGATTGATGCGGCAAGATTCTTCTTCAATCTGCGTGAGCCTAATTCCCATTTTGATTTTGATCTTGATTTGGCGGTTCAGGAAAACAGCCAGAATCCAGTTTATTACGTTCAGTATGCTCATGCAAGGATTTGCTCAATCCTTAAAAAAGCGCAGGCAGAGGGCGTAACTCTCCGCACCCCAACGGATGCTGAGCTTAATCTGCTCACTGCACCCGAGGAGCAGGAGCTTGTGCGCCATCTCTCAACCCTCACAGATGAGATTATCGCCTCCGCAAAGGCGTATGACCCCGCAAAGATAACGCATTTCGTTATTGAGCTTGCAACTCTTTTCCATAAATTTTATAACGCTCACCGCGTTATGGTTGAGGATGAGGGCTTAATGCAGGCAAGGCTGCAGCTTTGCATCGCCGTGAGAGACACCATTAAAAACGTTCTGACAATGATGAAAGTCACCGCCCCGGAATCAATGTAATTTAACAAAAAGCAAAGCCGCACCGTCAGCTTAACGGTGCGGCTTTTTTATGCTTTAATCCTTATAAACAATTTCAATTTCTTTATCTTCTGGGATGCTCTTGAATAATTTATATCTTTCAATATAGGTTTCCTTTTCAATGAAATTGCTTGCCCACTGAATATGCTCCGCGTTTTTCGGGTATTCAAGAATTTCAACAGGTGAATAATCATTTTTCAAAGCCTCGTTAACCGCATTATCTCTGATTATTCCGAAATAATCAAGGCGGCAATAGAATGAGGCGGTTATAGCAAGCAACAATGAAAAGCTCAGAATCAAGCCTCTGTTAAGCTTCTTTTCGTCTGAAAATTTGCCCGTTTTCTTCTTTTCTGCAAGCTTTGCGTAGAAATAAATAACAAGCATAAAGTATTGCAGAAAATAGCATCTTGGCGCAACAATATATATGCTCAACACCAAAATATACGCCGATGACGGATATACTGGAACTAATTTTAACCGCCCCGATTTTCAGCGAATGCTGGACGATATCGAAATGGGATATATCACTACGGTAATCGTAAAAGATATGTCTCGACTCGGTAGAGAATATCTTCAAGTTGGTTATTATACAGAACAGTATTTCCCGGAGCATAACATTCGCTTTATAGCGGTAAATGACGGCGTAGACACGACAACCGGTGTGGATGAGAGCACGGAACTTGCCCCGTTTCGGAATGTAATGAACGAATTCTATGCGCGAGATATTAGTAGAAAAGTTCGTTCTGCGCACAACACAAGAGGCAGAGCGGGTGAACCGCTCTGCCAACCGCCTTACGGTTATATGAAGGACCCTCAGGACAAGAAGCACTGGATTGTTGATCCTGATGCAGCAGCAGTCGTAAAGGAAATTTTCAAACTATATTTGGAGGGCAATGGCGAGGATACTATTGCAAGAATACTCCAAGATGAACAGCACCTTAACTGCACGGCATATTGGGCGTCCAAAGGTATCAACCGTGGCGGAAAGAAAACACAGCCGAATCCGTATAAGTGGAAGTCGAATACCGTGGATGAAATTCTAAAACGGCAGGAATACTGCGGCGATGTGTTGAACTTCAAAACGCACTCCAAGTCGTTCAAGAATCACCGTCGTATCGACAACCCGAAAGAGGAATGGCTGGTGTTCGAGGACAAGCACGAAGCAATTATCGACCGTTCCACCTACAATAAGGTGCAGAAAATGCTGGGCAAAACTAAGCACCGTGCTCCGAAAGAAGAAAATGGACCGAAAAGTATCTTCAGTGATCTGTTACGTTGTGCAGACTGTGGAAGCAAGCTTTGGTATCATACTAACACGCAGAATAAGGACATCCACTATTTTAGCTGTTCTAATTATGTCAAGGATTACCGCGGCTCTTGTCTAACCCGTCACTATATAAGAGCGGACGCAGTTGCAACAGTTGTTGAAATGGAATTGCGAAGATTAGCCGACTATCTTGTAGAAGACGAAGAACGCTTTGCCGAACTGTTAGCTCAGAAAAGCAGTGCGGAAAGCGCAAAGGACAAGAAAAGTGCCCAGGCTGAACTTACCAAGGCTGAAATGCGAATAGAGATGATTCCTAAGCTGCTGAAAAGGCTGTACGAAGACAATCTTAACGGAAAGACATCTGACGATGACTATAGCATCCTGTCTCGAGAGTATTCGGAAGAAAGAGATCTCTTGAAAAAGAAAATTCTCACGCTTCGAGATAAACTGAGACAGATCGAAAGACGCGAGGGAGAACGAGAGGTTTTTGTCACTGCAATACGTAAATTCATGCAGATGAAAACCCTTACTGCACCGCTTCTTCGAGAGCTGATAGACCATATTGATGTCTATGAAAAAGAAGGTACGGGAAAAAACAAAACGCAAAGACTCGTTATCTTTTACAAATTTGTGGGTTATCTTGATGTGTCTTGCGACACAAAGAAGCCTTCGTTTATAGAGGATACTCGTCAGGGCGTTGCCGTTGAGTACGTAACCTGTGAGCCAATAAGCGATATCTTTGAAGAAGATACAGAAGAGGAAGACTTAATAGATTCCATCGATGTATCAGACGAAAAACAGCCAGAAAAAAAGACAGGGTAAGCAAATTTGCCTACTCTGTCGAAAAAACAAAAGTGGATGTAACTGAAATCCGTTACATCCACTCGATATGGTTGCGGAGGTAGGACTCGAACCTACGACCTCCGGGTTATGAGCCCGACGAGCTTCCAGACTGCTCTACTCCGCGGCATACTGGTACCGAAGACCGGGGTCGAACCGGTACAGTCTATTCGACCGCAGGATTTTAAGTCCTGTG